>JANNQH010000941.1:0-6348 GCA_031400655.1 Deltaproteobacteria bacterium
GCTGTTCAAGAACTCGGGACGCCTCAGCATCTGGGTGACGGCCGACGATCGTCGGATCCCGGTCCTGTTGAAGAGCAAGATCCCCGTCGGCTCGATCGACGCGGTCCTGCAAGAGGTCCGGAGCGGGGGCCCCGCGCTGACGGCGGCGACGCCCTCCCCGGCACCCGCCTCGCCCACGCGCTGAACGAATCCCGAGGTCCCATGTCCCGCTACGGCGAAGTCGACCTCACCGCGGTGACGCTCCTGTCGGTGAAGGACCGGCTCACCAAGGTCGGCGTCGCCCAGTTCGGGCGCGCCGCCTCGTCCCCCGAGGAACTCGCCGCCGTCGCCGGCGTGATCGACCGCCTGCCCGACCTGCTCGGCGCGCGGGTGCTGCGCGACACGGTGGACGCGGTCGTCGCATCGCACGCGGCGGGCCGCCCGGTCGTCCTGTTTGCCGGCGCGCACGTCGTCAAGGTGGGCGTCCAGCCATTCCTCATCCCGCTCATCGAGCGCGGCGTGGTGCGCCACGTCGGTCTGCACGGCGCCGGCGCGATCCACGACGTCGAGGTCGCGCTGTTCGGCTCGACCAGCGAGGACGTCGAGGCGAACCTTGCGGCTGGCGCGTTCGGCATGGTCCGCGAGACGCCCGAGTTCTTCCACGCCGCCGCGGCCGCGGGCCGCGCGCGCGGCGAGGGCCTGGGCGAGGCGCTGGGCCGCGCCCTGGTCGAGGCGGACGCGCCGCATGTCGGGCACAGCCTCCTTGCCGCGGCGTGGCGGGCCGGCATTCCGGCGACGGTCCATGTCGCGCTGGGGACGGATACGATCCACGCCCACCCGGCGGCCAGCGGCGCCGACCTCGGCGAGACGACGATGCGCGACTTCCGCATCCTCGCCCACACTCTGCTCGAGGCGCGCGGGGCGACCGTGCTCAACCTGGGATCGGCGGTGATCCTGCCCGAGGTCTTCCTGAAGGCGCTCGCCACAGCCCGGAATCTCGGGCACCGCGTGGCGCGTGTGACGATGGTGAACTGTGATTTCGTGCGGCAGTACCGGCCCGAACGCAACATCGTCGAGCGGCCGACGCGTCTGGCCGGTCGCGGCATCTCGCTCATCGGGCACCACGAGATCCTGGTGCCCCTGCTCGCGGCGGGCGTGATCGAGCGATTCGGGGCCGCAAAGGCGAAGAAAGCGGCTGACGCGCCGCGCCGCGCTGCCAAGGGCGGCGCCTCGCCGCGCAAGCGACGCCCCGCTGCTCGAACCGGAGGCAAGCGATGATCCGGATCACCATCGTCGAAGGGGATCTGATCGAGCAGCAGGTCGACGCGATCGTGAACGCGGCCAACAACGATCTCCTGCTGGGAAGCGGCGTGGCCGGGGCGATCGCGAGACGCGGCGGGCCGTCGATCGCCGCCGAGTGCGCAGAGCGGGGACCGATCGGAGTCGGCGAGGCGGCGATCACCGGCGGAGGTCTGCTCCCCGCCCGCTTCGTGATCCACGCAGCCGGCATGGCCCTCGGCGGTCGCGCGACCCCGGAGAGCGTGGAGCGCGCGTTGTGGGCGTCGCTCGAGTGCGCGGCGGAGGCGCAGGTCAGGACGCTGGCGGTGCCGGCGATCGGTGCGGGGGTGGGCGGGCTCGCGCTCCAGGCCTGCGCCGAGATCTCGCTCGCCTGCGCCCGCCGATTCGCCGAGGAGCAGGGGGGCACGACCTCCCTCACAGAGATCCGCTTCGTCCTGCTGGGCGAGCCAAGCTACCGCGTCTTCGAAATGGTGAACGACGCTGCGAAGGTCGAGGCCCAGATGCGCCGGATGGCCCGGCGTGGGAAGGACGACTAGCCCGACCAGAGCCTCTGCAGCGGCCGAGCGACGCTGTGCGATGGGTGCGGCGCGTGTCGGTATACTGCGCCGCACCGAGTCGATCGGGGAGCCCCGTGTACGAGTTCCAGCACATCGCGGCCGCGCTCTATTTCGCGGCGGGCGTCGGGGCGATCCTCGGACTCGTCCTGCCCGCGCCGCGCATGCTCGTCGTTGCCCGGATCGGGCTCGCGCTCGGCGCCCTCGTCCAGGCGCTCGCCTTCGCGACGCTGCACCGCCTCGATCCCGCTCCGGCGCTCACCGATCTGGGGCAGGCGGTCTCCGTGATGGCGTGGCTGGCGGTGATCTTCGGGCTCGCGCTGATCGCACGGATCCAGCTGTCGGGCTTCATCCCGGCGCTCTCGTTCACGGCGTTTCTCGCCGCCTTCGGCGCCACTCTTTCCCAAGGAGGCGGCGCGACGGCGGTCAGTGAGGCCAGCGGCGGGGTCCCCCACGCCCACGTCCTGCTCGCAAGCGCCGGTCTCGCTGCCCTCGGTCTCGCCGGTCTCGCGGGCCTCTTCTTCCTGCTCGAGCACCGCAGTCTCAAACGCCGCCGATCCGTCGCGCGGCGCATCCCGCTCCCGTCCCTCGAAGCCCTCGATCGCGTCAACCGGGTGGCGCTGGCGCTGGGATTTCCGCTGCTGACCTTCGGCGTCGTGACGGGTGTGCTGTGGAACGAGGCGCGTTTGGGCCAGGCCCTCGCCGGCGGAATGCACGAGACCTGGACCGTCCTCGCTTGGCTCATTTATCTGGGGCTCGTCGGTCTGCGTTTCGTCGGGCGCCAGGGCGCGCGGCAGGCAGCGGCGAGCGCGCTCGCGGGCTTCGCCTTCCTCGTTTTCGCCGTGGTCGGCGTGGGGCTCGTGTCGTGAAGGTGGTCGTCTTCGGCATGAATCACCGCACGGCGCCGGTCGAGATCCGCGAGCGCTTCGCGGTCTCCGAGGTCGGGCCGGTGCTGCAGAAGCTCGTCGACCGCCCCGAGATCGCGGAAGCCGTGCTCCTCTCGACCTGTAATCGGGTCGAGCTCGTCGTGACGACGGACAACCCCGACGCCGCCCAGCACGCGCTGGTGGATTTCTTCGCCCGCGAGCTCGCCGACGGGGCGCTGCCGGCGCGCACGCCGCTGCGGGAGATGACCTATCTGTGGCACGGCCGCGAAGCGGTCGAGCACGTGTTTCGGGTGGCCTCCGCGGTCGACTCGATGGTGGTCGGAGAGCCGCAGATCCTGGGTCAGGTGAAGGACGCCTATCGCGCAGCGACGGAGGCGGGGACCTGCGGCCCGGTGCTCTCGCGACTCTTTCAGCGGGCCTTCTCGACGGCCAAACGCGTAAAGAACGAGACGGGCATCGCCGAGCGGCCGGTCTCGGTCGCGCGCGTCGCGGTGCTGCTCGCGAAGCAGATCTTCGAGACCCTCGAGAGCAAGAGTGCCCTCCTGATCGGCGCTGGCGACATGATCGAGGCCGCGCTCGTGGCCCTCGACGACCACGGTCTCGGCACGCGTCGGGTCGTGAACCGCACGCCCGCCCACGCCGAAGGCCTGGCGCGGCGCTTCGGCGGCACGGCCCACGGCCTCGACGAGCTCGATCGGCTGCTGCCCGAGACGGACGTCGTGCTCGCCTGTGTCGGCGGAAGCGGTCCGATCCTGACACGCGAGCGGGTCGAGGCCTGTCTGCGCAAGCGCCAGGGGAGGCCGCTCTTCCTGATCGACATCGGCGTGCCGCGCAACATCGATCCCGCGATCCACGAGCTCGACAGCGCCTATCTCTACGATCTCGACGATCTCCAGGAGGTCGCTGCCAGCAACGAACAGGAGCGGCGGCGCGAGGTCGAGCGGGCGGAGCGGATCATCGTCGAGGAGTGCCTGCATTTCGAGGGCTGGCTCGTGGCACTCCAGGCAGTGCCGACGATCCGCGACCTCAAGCGCCGTGCGGAGGCGATCCGGCGCGGCGAGCTGGATCGCTTCGCCGGGCGACTCGGCCTCGACGAGCCGCGGCGGGAGCTGCTCGAGCAGCTGACGCGCGGGATCGTGAACAAGCTCCTCCACGCGCCGATCTCGCGTCTGCGGGACGAGACGGACCGTGAGGCCGGGCTCGTCCGCCTCGAGGAAGCGCGCGTCTTGTTCGGGCTCGACGAGATGCCGGAATCGGTCGAGGAGCTCGCCGCCGAGCCCGAGGCCGACGACGGCGATTCGGAGTCCTCCGTTTGACGACGATCCGCATCGCGACCCGTGGCAGCGACCTCGCCCTGGTCCAGTCGCGCCAGGTGGCTTCCGAGCTCGAGCGGGCATTCGGGGTGAGGGCCGAGCTCGTCGTCCTGCGCACGACGGGCGATCAGATCCAGGACCGCTCGCTCTCGAAGATCGGGGGTAAGGGCCTCTTCGTGAAGGAGATCGAAGAGGCGCTGCTCGCCGCTGAAGCGGACGTCGCGGTCCACAGCGCGAAGGACGTGCCGGCGCGGCTGGCGCCGGGCTGCGTCATCGCCTGCTATCCCGAGCGCAGGGATCCCCGCGATGCGCTCGCCGCCCGCGAGCGCGGCATGACCCTCGTCGACCTGCCACGGGGCGCCCGCGTGGGCACCGGCAGCACCCGCCGCGTCGCCCTCCTGCGCGCGCTCCGGCCCGATCTCGAGATCGTTGCGCTGCGGGGAAACGTGCCGACCCGTCTCGACAAGCTCGCTTCGGAGCGGCTCGACGCCGTCGTGCTCGCGTGTGCGGGCCTCGATCGACTGGGTTTGACGGCGCGCATCGATGAGCGCATCGATCCCGCCGCGATGTTGCCCGCTGTCGGGCAGGGCCTGTTGGCGCTCGAGACGCTCGCGGACTCGGAGTGGCGCCAGCGCATCGCCTCGCTCGAGCCGGTCGAAACGGGCGAGATCGCTCGGGCCGAACGCGCCTATCAGACGGCGCTCGGCGGGGATTGCAGCATTCCGCTCGCGGGCTTCGCCGAACGGCTCGCCGATGGACGCATCCGGCTCCGCGGGCTCGTCTCGAGCCTCGACGGTCGGGAGATCGCCCGTGCCGAGGAGTCGGCCCCGGGCTCCGAGGCCGAAACGCTCGGCGAGCGTGTGGCGCAGGCGGTGCTCGAGCTGGGGGGACGCGAGATCCTGCGGAAGATCGCGGCGAGCGGGTCGAGCGATGACTGAGCCGGGTCCGAAAGCTGGGCGGGTGATCCTGGTGGGGGCGGGACCCGGTGATCCCGATCTGATCACGGTGCGCGGCGCCCGCGCGTTGCGCATGGCGGACGTCGTGCTCTACGACGAGCTCGCGAGCGATGAGCTACTCGACCTGGCTCCGGATCGCGCCGAGCGCATCAACGTCGGCAAACGCGGCCACGAGGTGCCGACCCGGACGCAGGACGACATCAACGCGCTGTTGGTCGAACGGGCGCGGGGTGGGGCGACCGTAGTCCGTTTGAAGGGGGGTGACCCCTTCGTCTTCGGCCGCGGCGGCGAGGAGCTCTCGGCTTGCGCCGAGGCGGGCATCCCCTTCGAGGTCGTTCCCGGCATCACATCGGCGATCGCGGCTCTCGGTTATGCCGGCATCCCCGTGACGGATCGGCGCTATTCCGCTTCCTTCGCCATCGTGACGGGCCACAAGGATCCGACCCGGGTGTCGGAGCAGACCCGTTGGCGCGAGCTCGGCACCGCGGTCGACACGCTGATCATCCTGATGGGCATGCGCAATCTTCCGCATCTGGTCGACGAGCTGATCGCCGGAGGCAAGCCCGCAAATACGCCGGCAGCGGCGATCATGCAGGGGACGCTGCCAGACCAGCGTACCTGTGTGTCGACCCTGGCGGGGTTGCCCGCGGCCGTCCGCGCGGCGGGACTCGGCGCGCCGGCGGCGATCGTGATCGGCGAGGTCGTCCGGCTTCGCGAGGAGCTGTCGTGGTGGGAGCGACAGCCGCTCTTCGGGCGCGCGATCCTCGTCACCCGCGCCCGGGAACAGACGGACGAGCTGGCGGCAGCGTTGCGTTCGGCGGGCGCGATCCCGGTGATCCGTCCGATGATCGAGCTCGCGGCGGTCGAGGACGCGGCGGGGCGTGCGGAGATCGCACGCGCCCTCGCGCGACTCGAGAGCTATCACGCGATCGTCTTCACGAGCACGAACGCGGTCCGCTTCTTCGTTCGCGCCCTCGAAGAAATCCGCGGCCGAGCTGTCGGTGTCGCGGCCGCCACGCGCACGTTCTGCATCGGTGAGCGAACCGCCGAGGAGGCGCTGCGCTCGGGCTATCCGGTCCACCTGATCGCAGCGGGCCGGGGCGATGCGGTGACGCTGCTCGAGGAGATCGTGCCCCTGCTCTCAACGCCTGGGGAGCGCGTCCTGATCCCGCGCTCGCGGATCGCGGCGACGAAGATCGCCGATGGACTGCGTGCCGTCGGCGTCGAGGTCGATTCGATCGCCTTCTACGAGAACCGGCGACCCGCGGTCGACGAGGCGGATCTGCGCAAGCGCCTATGCGCCGGGGAGCTCCACGCGCTGACGTTCACCAGCCCCTCGACCGTGGACAATTTCCTGGCC
>JANNQH010000942.1:0-3719 GCA_031400655.1 Deltaproteobacteria bacterium
CGGCGGGCGCACAGTCACGCCGAAGCGCGACTGCCGACCATGCAAGCCCCACAGACGCTTTCGATTCGAAGGTTTTCGCACCCTCTCGCGTCTGGTCGGGGGAGCTCGTCGTGCTCGGGATCAGGCCCGGGACAGTATGCGCGTCATGATGCGACGGGGTGAAACCGCGAACCCCTGCCGCTCGTAGAGTCGAAGCGCCGGGTTGTCGGGGCGGACCTGGAGGTGCACCGCGTTCACCCCGCGTGCGATGAGCTCGGGCATCAGCAGCTCGAGTGCGCTAGCCGCCGATCCACTCCCTCGATGCGACGGATCGATCCACAGCTCGGTCAGATGCGCGTCCCGGCCGTCGAACTCGAGATCGAAGCCGTACGTGACGATCGCGTAACTGACGGTCTGCCCCTCGCGCCCGTTCACCCAGACGCCGCCGAGGTCGGGGGAGCCGAGCAGCGTGCACAAGGCAGCGCGGAGCCTCTCTTCCGAAGTGTCGATGCCCTCGTGCACGTTGAGGGCGCGGGTGCGCGGGAGCAGATCGTCGAGGTCTTCCAATGTCCCGGGGCGAAGCGTCACCGTCGCGTAACTCTAGCCTCGGGACGCAGCCCTCGATCGTACGCTCGACGACCGCCGGCGCGTCGCGCCCGCCCGGTCGTGTCGAGTGGTGTAGGCTGATCCATTGGCCGTGCCCTGGTGTCGACTCGCCGACGGCTCCGGAGGAGTCGTCGATCGTCTGTCCGCGTTCCGTGCCAGATCGGGATATCGTGGAATGTTGATCGTGACGGCCCTTGGCGGAAACGCCCTGCTGCGGCGGGGCGAAGTGATGAGCGAAGAGAACCAGCGCCGAAACGTCCGGATCGCCGCGGAGGCGCTCGCGCCCATCGCCCGGGAACACAAGCTCGTGATCACCCACGGCAACGGTCCCCAGGTCGGCCTGCTGGCGCTGCAGGGCGCGGCCTATCACGATGTCGAGACCTATCCCCTCGACGCGCTCGGCGCACAGACGGAGGGGATGATCGGCTACATGATCGAGCAGGAGCTCGGCAACCTGCTGCCCTTCGAGCGGCCGTTCGCGACCCTGCTGACCATGATCGAGGTCGATCCGAGCGATCCTGCGTTCAAGAATCCGACGAAGTTCATCGGGCCGGTCTATCAGAAGGCCGATGCGGACCGCATCGCGAAGGAGAAGCGCTGGGTCTTCAAGCAGGACGGAGACAAGTGGCGGCGCGTGGTGGCGTCGCCCGAGCCGAAGCGCGTCTTCGAGCTCAATCCGATCAAGTGGCTGCTCGAGCACAATGCCGTCGTGATTGCGGCGGGCGGCGGCGGCATCCCAACCGCCTATCAGGCGGGAGCGGACCGGAAGCTCTCGGGCATCGAGTGCGTAATCGACAAGGATCTCGCGACCGAGCTCCTGGCGCGGGATCTGGACGCGGACCTGTTCGTGATGCTGACCGACGTGGACGCCGTCTACGTCGACTGGGGCAAGCCCACGCAGAAGGCGATCCGGAGCGCCTCGCCGACTGCCTTGCGGGCCACCGGGTTCGCTGCGGGCTCGATGGGTCCGAAGGTCGAGGCGGCCTGCCGTTTCACCGCCGCCACCGGTAAACGCGCCGCGATCGGCTCACTCGCGGATCTCGGAAGGATCATCGCAGGGCAAGCAGGAACGACGGTGTCGAGCCGGGAGGATGGGATCGTGTACGCCGCTTGAGCGTGGGATCGACCCTCCAGCTACGTGACCTTCGCTTTCGGCACCCAGACCAAGGCATACTGGATGGGGATTCCGATCGGTCCGGGATCGGTCCTGCGGATCTCGGCTGCGGCGCCTGATGCTGGCGCCTCGGAAGCTCCAGAATCCGAATCACGAGCGACAGAGCGTGACCGAGATCGTCGCCGGTTGCGGCATATACGAGCTCGGACGATTTGCGGGCGAGTACCGGAGACTGTTTGGCGAGCTCCCGTCCGAAACGCTCGCGCGCTCGTCGCGCGCCCATCGGTGTGACGCAGCATTTTCCGCTGTGCAAATGGACCTGGACGATCCGGGCTTCGAACGCAACGGGGCTCAGGTCGACCGGAGCAACACGATGACGCTGCCCCAGAGCGCCAGCACGATGTTGCCCAGCGCGCAGCCAACTCCGTAGCCGAGAGCTGGAATCCTGCTTCGAGCCACCTCCTGCACCGCGGCCAATGCCGGAGCCGACGTCCCCGCGCCGCAGCAAACGCCGATCAGAATGCCCGGGTGCAGATGCAGAACGTATCTA
Source organism: Deltaproteobacteria bacterium (assembly GCA_031400655.1). Lineage (GTDB taxonomy): Bacteria > Myxococcota_A > UBA9160 > UBA9160 > UBA4427 > UBA4427. The sequence continues at coordinate 2,250 of JANNQH010000942.1, forward strand.
CCGACCAACAAGGTCACGACGTGCGGCACGGTCGCGACAATGCACCCTGCGACGATCAGCATCAGCCCGGACTCCTTCAGGCCCGCGACGAAATCCGGTCCTGCCTCGATCCCGACCAGCGCCAGGAAGCCGGCCAGACCGAATGACTCGAGCAGCCACAACGCCGGCTCCGGCACATAGCCGAAGTACGGATGGCTCGAGCGCAGCCACCCGAGCACCAGGCCACCCAATAACACGCCGACGAAGAGACTCAGACCGAGCTCCAGCCTACCGATGGCGAGCGCCGGCAAGCCCGCCAGGCCACCGAGCAAGATGACCACGGAGATGGACGCAAGGTCCGTGGCGGCGCCGGGCCACTCCGCGTAGCCGATCTGTTCGGCGACCGACGCCACCTTGTGTCGGGTGCCGACCAGCTCGAGCACGTCGCCCCGTTCCATCACGGTGCGCACGGTGAAGGGCAGCTCGGCGCCATCGCGTGTCAGGCGGCGCAGGAAAACGCCGCGCGCGCCCAGATCGATCGCCAGCTCGCCCAGGGTGCGACCGGCGAGATCCCTGCGCGTCAGGATCGCGTTCACGATCGCGATGGGGATGGAGAGCAGCTCCCGGTCATCGACCTCCTGATCGGAGAATGGATTGGCGGCCCCCGTCAACAGCTCGAGGCGGGCCGAGAGAACGATCCGATCGCCCGCCGCCAGCTTCAGCTCGGGAGGGATCTCGTCGAGGATTCTCCCCGCCTGCCGCACGCGCTCCACGAAGACACGCTCCCCCGTAAAGAGGGCCTCCAACTCCGAAACCGAGCGGCCCGCCAGCGAGTCGACGATCGCGTAAGCGCGAGACACGATCGCGGTGTACGCGGACAACGCAGTGTCGAGCCCGGCCTCGACGCCCATCTCGACTTCGAGGCGGCGACACTCCACCGCGAGATCGACGCCGAGGATTCGCGGCGCCACGCGGGCGAGCAGCCAAACAACGAGCCCCATACCGATCAGGTAGGTCACCGCAAAGGCCACGGTTTGTCGGCTGACGAGCGCCGCATGCGCTTCGGGATCCAGACCGAGCCTCAGGAGCGAGTCGCCGGCGGTGCCGAGCGCCGCGGACGAGGTCATCGCCCCCGCGACGAGACCACCCGCCGTAACCGCATCCAGTCCAAATGCCGCAGAAACGGCCCAGGCCGTTAGGAGCGCGGTCAAACAGAGAATCAGGGTCAGCCCGATTTGCGGGAGAGCCGTGGTCTTGAGGCCGCGGAAAAAGAGCGGGCCGGTCTTGTAACCGATGGCGAACAGAAAGAGCAGGAAGAGCGTGTTCTTCAGCGCCTCGGGCACCTCGATTCCGATCTGCCCGACGAGCACCCCGGCCAACAAGCAGCCCAGCACCGGACCGAGCTGAAAACTTCGGAACTGGATCCTCCCGATGCCGTGGCCGATGGCCAGGGTCAGGAACAGCGCCAGCTCGGGATGCTCCCGAAATGCG
>JANNQH010000943.1:0-7951 GCA_031400655.1 Deltaproteobacteria bacterium
TCGCCGTGCTGAAGGAGTTCACGCCGGGCGCCGAAGTGTCGGCGTTCGCGAATCTCCCGTTCCACAACGACTGCGGCTTCGGTGGTTGCCACATCACGTGTCCGTGCGTTCTGGTCGGTGTTCAGCTCGACGCGGCGAACGCGGGCAGCTCCCAGCTCCATATGATGGCGGGAAGCTGGGGCAAGGCGTTTCATCCGTTCCCGGACGAGGCGATGCGCAAGAACCTCCCGATCATCCCGATCGTGACCGAGTCCGGGGATGCGACGGTGCATTTCGGCTGCGGGCTGCACGCGGGTCCGGGGCCGACGGGCTCGGCGCGGCGACGGACGATCTACATCCAGCACTACAGCCCGCGCACGCCCGAGCTGATCGGATGGCACGCGGGCTACAACCAGATGATGCCGGGGTATGGGGAAGGGAAGATCCCGAACTTCGAAGAAGTGCAGGAAATCGTGGCGCAGGCGACGAGTTAGAGCTGCATCAGCTCGGCGATCGATCCGCCAAAGAACTTCGCCCGGTCGGACTCTGGAATCCCTGCCATCTGCGCCTCGAATAGCTGTTGCGATTCCCAGCGCCCTTCCTGATGCGGGAAATCGCTCGAGTACAGGAGCATGCCGGAGGGGACCCGGTCGAGTGTCGGCCGTAGCAGGTCGCCCGCCGCGAGGACGGATACCCGCACCTGCCGCTGCATGTACTCCGATGGCTTCAGCGGATACTTCCAGTCCCCGGGCCCCATTCCGAACTGCTCGCCCCAGCGCCCGACCGTCGTGGCATCGATCAGCTCGAGAAAATGCGGCAGCCAGCTGATGCCGAGCTCCTGCACCATGACGACGAGCCGCGGATGGCGCGCGAAGACGCCCTCGAATAGCAGGGCGGCGAGAGCGAGCTGGGGGACGACGGGCGTATTGATCAGATGAAGCAGCGCGAAGTGACCCGGGGAGCCGCCATTGAAATACCAGCCGCGCTTGATCTCGGCGCGGCCGGCGGCGATGTGAAAGATGACGGCCATGCCGAGGTCTTCGGCGGCGGACCAGATGCGTTCGTTGTCGGGGTGGGCCAGGGATTTCGTCGCGGAGACGGGCTCGGCGCGGACCTGGATCGCGCGGCTTCCGGCGCGGCGCATGCGGGTCATCTCGGCGATTGCCCAGTCGACGTCGGTGAGATCGAGGAGCGTGATCGGGATCAGTCGGTCGGTGTGGCCGGCGAGGGTCTCGGAGGTCCAGCGGTTGTAGGCGGTGAGGGCCTTCTTGGCGAGGTCGGGGCGGCCGATCTTCATGGCGGCGGCGTAGGGGCCGGTGCCGAGCGTCGAATTCAGGAACTGGATCTCGATGCCGTGTTGATCAAGGAGCTCGATGCGCTCGTTCGCGTCGTAGCTCCCGGGCGGGCCTGCGAGCTTTGCATCGCGGACCTCGGCATTCTCGGCGAGCAGCGCCTCGAGGGCACGGCGGCCCGACGGCGCAAGCAGGTCGATGAGGTTTTCCGGACGCTGGCTGCGCGGGACGACGTCGAGGAGATCGCCGACCACGCCCAGCACGATGCGTTCGATCGGATCGCCGGTCGGGATTTCGGAGGCGAGCTTCGGGTCGATCGCATGAAGCCAGTCGGGCGGCTCGAGAAAATGACTGTCGACGTCGATCAGACGCATGGCGCTTTCTCCCGCTCTCAATTTCGAAGGCGTGACTCCACGGCGCATCTTGACGCTAGCCCTGCCAGGCGCCCCGGGCGACCTGGGGCACGAAGTCCGTCAGATCGCAGGGCATCGCGATCGTCCGGCCTTCTTCCGCCGAGCGGTAACAGGCCATCAAGACCTCGGTCACGGCCACGCCGTCCCGCCAGTTCTCCTCCGGCATCCGCCCATCGAGGAACGCCTGCACCATGTGACGGTTCTCGTTCACATAACCGTAGAGCCCCGCCTCGTCTGACACGACCGGCATGAGCCCCTGCTCGGCATTCTGCTTCTCGACCAGATCCTCGCCCTCGGTGCCGGTGACGCGGCGGCTGAGGAAGATCGAGAGGTCTGTCTTCAGGCTGTCGGCCTCGAGCGCATACTCGGGCCCGAGCAGCTCGGCGCGCAGTCGCAGGGCCGGGCCGACGAAGCTCCACGACGTCGTCGCCTCGACGATCAGCGGCTCACCGCCCGGTGCCCGTAGCTTCACCGTCGCCCGCGCGAAATCCTCGACCGGTGTCCGCCGGAAATCGAGGGCTCCGGCCGAGCGCTCGCGCAGGATCTCGACGTACTCGGGCCGCGTCCACTTGAGTGACGCGATTTGGGCGTTCACCTCCTCGACCCCCAGCGACTCGCGTGGCTGGCCGGGCTCGGTGAGGAGAAAGCGCGCGACCTCATAGCTGTGGCATAACATGTCGGAGAGCACGCCGCCGCCCTGGCGGACGCCGTCCCAGAACCAGGGCATGTGGGGGCCGCTGTGCTCCTCGGCGGCGCGCGCGAGGTAGGGGCGGCCGGCGATGGGGACGGCGCGGCGCCAGATGATCTCCTTGCCGCGCACGATGGCGGGCTCGAAGACCTGGTTCTCGAGATACCCGTGGAGCAGCGGCGTCGACTCGACCAGCGCGAGCACCTGCTTCGCCTCGGCGAGGTTGCGGGCAATGGGCTTCTCGCAGGCGAGGCCGATCAGCTGGGCGCGGCCGCGGCGGACGCTGTCGACGATCTCCTCGACGATTTCGACGCGGAGGTCGTTCGGGGTCGCGATCCAGAGAGCGTCGACGGCGGGATCGGCGGCGAGCTCGGCGACATTTGCGTGGACCCGCGGATCGCCGACTCGCAGCTCCCGCGCGAGGCCGGCCAGGGACTCGGCATGGGCCCGGGTGGGGCTCGTGACGCCCGCGACGAAGCAGTCGCGCACGCCGACGAGACTCTGGACATGGAACCGGTTCATGAAGCCAGCCCCCACGAAGCCGATACCGAGGGGTCGGTTGAGTCGTTCCGCCAAGCTCGTCTCCTCCCGGTTCGAGATCGTTCGCGGATTCTGGCTCCCCGGTCTCTCGATCGCTAGCGCCGCGGCGCGAAGCGATCGAAACTGCGGGGGTATCGGGCGAACGAAGACGAGAGAAGGAAAAGGTCGTGCGCATCGGAATCTTCGTGTCAGAGACCTGGGGACCGGGCTCGCCCATCGGCGAGGTGCGCGAGCGGGCGCAGCGGGCGGAGGCGCTCGGGTTTGCGAGTGGTTGGGTGCCCTATCTGCCGTGGTCCCTCGATGCCTTTGCGGCGATCCAGGCCGCGGGCGAGACGACGAAGAAGATCCCGCTCGGAACGGCGGTCGTGCCGACCTACTTCTTTCATCCACTCGCGATGGCCCGCCAGGTGGCGACGGTGCAGGCGGCGATCGGTCGACCGATCGAGCTCGGGATCGGCTGCTCGAACGTCGCCGTCATCTCGATGCACGGGCTGCCCTACGAGCGGCCGGCGAGGCACGTGCGCGAGTACGTCGAGATCCTGTCGAACGCATTTGCAGTGGGTGAGAATCCAATCGGGCCGCGGGAGAAAGCGGGCTTCGTCCAATATGCGGGCGACTTCTTCAAGCTCGGCTCGATCTACGGTGCGCCCGACACGGCGCGGCCCGGACGGCTTCTCGTCGGCGCGCTCGGGCCACAGATGTTGCGCGTCGCCGGGGCCTTCACGGACGGGACGATCGCGACCTGGGCGGATGCGGGCGCGATCGAGCGGGGGATCGTGCCGGCACTTACGCGTGCGGCGAAGGAAGCGGGGCGCCCCGCACCGACCGTCGCGGGCGTCGTCGCCGTCGCGATCACGAACAAGCCCGACGAAGTGCGCGCCTACGCCCAGACCGAGTTCGGCTTCTATGAGGGCGCGATGCCGTATCGCCGGATGCTCGAAGTCGGCAACGCGAAGAAAATCAGCGACGTCTGCGTGATCGGGGACGAAGAGACCGTCGCGCGACGCCTGCAGGAGCTCGCCGACGCGGGCATGACCGACTTCCTCGCAGCGCCGCTCGCGTACGGAGAGTCGACCTGGGGGTTCACGGCGGAGAGGTTGGCGAGGCTGCTCCGTTAGTCGATCAAGTCGCGGAGGATCGTGAAGTCGTCGATCGGGCCAGCTGGGCGGCGGTCCCGCGTACGGGCCATCGCCAGGAGGCCGAGCACGCCACTCAGGAGCAGCGCCCCAGTCGCCGGTTCGGGCACCAGCACCGGCTCGCACGCGTCCCCGATCTGATCGAGATCCGCGTCCTCCTGATTCTTCGAGCAGAAGCCGCCAGCGCCGCAGTCGGCGTTCGTCGTGCACTCGAGAGCCAGCTGGCTGGCCGCGCCCGCCGTACACGTCCCGCCGCCCGCGGCGTTGGGCGCGCCCGGGCAGTTGTCGACGCCGTTCAAGACGAGGTCGAGATCGCGGTCGCGGGCCATGCGCTGGCCGCTGCCAGGCGGAACGCAGGAGAACGTGAGCTCCTGGCCCGGGACGGTCGCCCTGGCGCGGAGCGTCGCCGCCGGAATGGCGGCGGTGCCGTCGTCGGGCAGGAACGTGCCGTCGGTCTGGCGCAGGTAGCCCTTCGGCCGGGCGCCCGAGGACTCGACGAGCTGCGCGACGAGCTCGCATTCGCGCACCGCCCCGCCCAGGATCTGCGACGTGAAGGGGGCCGCGGCGCACTGGATCAGGAGATCGACGCGGGCGTTCAAATCTGCGGCGTTCGGGCCGGCGAGCAGCGCAGGCGAGAGCGTGATCTGCTGGCCCACCACGGGCGCGAAGTCCGTGGGGAAAACCATCATGAAGGCCTCGAGATCCTGCTGCTCGGCTGCCGAGGTGTTGAAGACGGCGTTGCTCAAGAAGCGGAAGGCGGTGTCGATGCTGCCGTCGTGGTTGAAGCCCGCGCCACGGATCTGGGCTCCCTGATCGGTGAAGGGGCCGTCGTTGTTGCCGAGATCGGGCTGACCAAACATCCCGACCTTCTGATAGAGATTGCGCAGGTGGGGCACCTTGAAGACCTGGGTCTCGGCGTCGAAGGTGGTTTGTCCATTGCCCCCGAAATGACCTGCGGCGGGTTCAGGGTGTGGCAGCCCTGGCAGGTCGCCAGGCCGTCGCTGACGGGAGGGGGAGGCGGGGGACCCGGGAGGCCTGGAACGCCGTAGAACGCTGCCCCATCGAATTCGCTCGGTCCGTTCTCCGGGTTTCTGAGCGTGTTGTCGAGGGAGCGGATCGGATTCGGGGAATAGCGCAGCTGGAGCGCGAACTGTCGGAACGCCGTCATGTCCGCCGCCGAGAGCTGTCCTTCGTCGCGGCCGATGAGGCCGGGAAAGGCGACGTTGAAGGCCTCGAATGCGGTGATCTCGTTGCCCTGGCGGTCGCCGCGCCAATGCTGCGGCCCCATGTTCGCAAGCCCGCGCAGACTCTGGGTCGTCATCGGGCCCTTGTGCGGGTGGAAGTTCCGGATCGCCGCCGGGATGATGAGCGCGGGGGTTACGGGATTGAAAGGATTCGCGTTGACCGCGACGTTGCCGTCCGGGTCCCCGAGATCCCAGGCGAGGTCGTCCATGTCGCCAAACAAGTGACACGCCGCGCAGGAGGCTTCGCCGTTGCTGCTCGTCCGGTTCGCATCGTAGAGGAAGGGCCGGCCGGCGATGACGGTCGCGGGCTCGGGGTTCGAGAGCGGGATCCGCTGGAGCTCGGCCTTCGTCGCGATGTCGAGGATGCGCAGCGCATTGTCGAAGCGGGTCGTGACGTAGAGCTTGTCGCCCTTGCGCACGATGCCCGAAGGACCGCCGCCCCCGACCGGGATGTGATCGCTCGCCTGGACCGTGAACGTGTCGTTCTCGAGGCCATTGACGTCGTAGACCCCGATCCGGCCCGATCCGAAGCCTGCGACGTAGATCTTCGAGCCATCGGCCGAGAATTCCATGGCCAGCGGCGTGGAGAGACTCTTTTGCTTCACGCCGGCCGGGACGGGGACCGTGCCGTAGGGAATGTGTTTGTTGAGGGCGCGGGGGGACACGGCGCCGGTCAGGGGATCGAGGAGCGTGATGCGCGCCCGGGCGAGGTTGCCGCGGACCGTCGCGGGCTCGCCGACGGGCTTGAGGCCCGTGTTCGTCACATGGGTGCCCGGACCTTCGAAGCGGACGTGGTTCATCGATTCGGTGTTGGAGACGAAGATCCGGCCGGACACGGGATGGACAGCCATGTTGAAGAGGCTCGTCCCGACGCCGGCGAAGGGCGTCCCGATCTCCGCCGGAGTGGATGCGTTCGCATCGATCGTGAAGACGTCCTCGTCGGGGAGATCGAAGCGCACGATGCCGCTCCAATTGCGGCCGCGTTCGTCCTGCCAAGCGCCGCTCGTTCCTCCATCGCGATCCTGCTTCACGATCAGGCCCGTCTCCTGACCGGCCACCCCCGCGTGGTTCTTGAGAGGCGTCGGTAGACCGCCGGGCGAGGTCTCGCTCCCCGCGCCCGAGCCGAACTGGCAGGACCCCTGCACGACCTCACTTGTGCGGTTGGCGGCCGATGTGTCGCAGACGGCGACCTCGTTGATCGAGGTCGTGCGATTGCCGGAGCGGAAGACGGCGGCGTAGACGCGGTCGCCGGCGGCATTTCGCGCGAGGGCGCGCGGACGGTCGCCGAACAGTGTGACGACGGTGAGCCGTTTGCCCTCGAGTGAGGTTCCGAGGTCCGACGCGTCGAAGACGTAGACGTCGGCGCGGCCGATGCCCGGCGTGTCGTAGTCGCCGTCGAAGACGGGCGCATTCTGCCCGCGATGGGCAGCGCTGATGAAGGCGCGGTCGTTGCCCGGACCTGCAAAAACGATGTCATTGGGCTCGTCGCCGACGAGAAGTGTTCGGACGACTCGGGGCTTCGTGCCCGACACGTCGACGATACTGACGCTGTCGGAGAGATGGTTCACGACCCAGACTTCATTGTCGTTTCGTGCGGCCAGCGCGACGGGCTCGAGGCCGACGGGGACGCTCCCGACCGGCGTCAGGCGGCCGATCGTGTCGACGCGGTAGATCTCGAGCTGGGCATCCGGGGTGTTGACGACAAAGAGGCGCTGGCCGTTGGGCGAGAAGGCCATCGGGCGGACGGGGCCGGACTCGAAGAGGAAATAGCTGGATTGGGCGGCCGCCGGGGTCGCACCGAGCAGCGCGATGATCAGCCATTGCAGCCGGAGGAGATAGAGGAAAAAAGCGGGAGTGGAGCGGGCGTTCGGCAAAGCTGTAATCCTCGATCGAAACAGCCCCACCGATCCGATGAGCCCGTCGACGTATCCCGCATTGTCCGATGATTCTGCGAATGCGGTCAAGATGTTTCTAACCGATGGCCACCGGCCCGCGGGGCAGATCGCGACGCTTCGAAGGCCCGCCCAGAAGCATCCCGCAGCCTTCGATACGCGGATTGTTTTGGGAAGCCACATAGTAGGGACGGGCAGGCGCTGGGACATGGCTGAAGCGGGTCATTCCGATGACCGGAACGCGTCATTCTGGGCGAATAGCAACATCGCAAGCGTGTGGGCCGTAGTCCCACTCGGTCTGGTGGGATTGCGCCCTGTTCGTCGTAAAATTGACCGCTAACAACAGCGCCCGCGGCTGCTCGTGTGGCTCGTAAGCGCCTCGCATGCGGCGCGGCGCTCGTGCGGGAGTGCCGTCTGGCCGACGAAGCCTTGCAGGAAGCCGCGCAAGGCGGATGCGAATCGGCGTAGCAGCTCCTGCTTGCGACTGATTTTGCGCAGGCCAATTGTTTCGCTCATGCCTGCACCGCCTGCCGACCGGCGCGCACCCCGGCGTCCGTCCCGGCTCCGCCGCTCGAGAGCGTCCGCCACCACACCCGCGCCGCATCGACCACCACGACCGTCACCAGCACCATGAAGAGCCCCGTCACCGCCGCGTCGAGCCGGTTGTTGAAGATCAGCACCTGCGTCTCCGCGAGCCTGTCGGACCCGATCACGCCCGAGGCCAGCTGGCTGGCGAGATGATCCGCCTGGGCGAGGAATCCGATCCG
>JANNQH010000944.1:0-1650 GCA_031400655.1 Deltaproteobacteria bacterium
TTCAGCGTGGCGTACTCGGGCAGGTGATCGTTCACGTCGGCGAACAGGATCTGATAGACGATGATGCCGCCCACCACGAGCCCCACGACCACGCCGAAGCTGAAGACGTAGCCGATCGGCGTCGCCGCATCCCAGTAGGCGATCTCCTTGGCCCGGAACTCTGCCCGCGGCAGCCCGAGCACGTCCCGGTCGACGCGCGCCCGGATCGCGTCGCGTACGGCGATCGCATCGGCGCCGGGCTCGAGCCGCACCGCGCCGAGCTCGATCAGCCCGCGCTGGCGGTCCGGAAAGAGCCGCAGGAAGTTCGTCTCGCTCGTGACGAGGCTGCCATCGATCCCGAACGAAGTCCCGAGCTCGTACAGCCCGGCGATCGTGACCTCGCGATGATTGACCTCGGCGACCGTTCGCACTGCGCTGCGCACCCGCTCGGCGATCGGGCCGTACTCCGGCCGGGAGTGGGCGTCGAAGAGGACGAGGTCCTGCAGCTCGATCGCGTTCGCCTGGGCCTCGAGGCCCGGACGTCGCAGCACCACCGACTTCGGATCGATCCCGATCACGAAGATTCCCCGCGAGCCATGGGTCACGGGATTCTTGAAGTTGGCGAGGCCCATATAGATGGGACTCACGGCCGCGACGCCCGGAACGCCCCGGGCCTGGTAGAGACGCCGCTGAGAGAACGATCGGGGGGCCACGACATAGGCCAGCTCGTTCGAGAGGAGCACGATGTCGCAGTCGAGCGCGTCGTGGAACCGCACCGCACTGTCGAACATCGCCTCGCGAAAGCCGAGCTGCATCAGGATCAGGACGACCGCCAGGGCGACGCCGGCCAGCGCCACGGCGAATCGGAGCTTCTGACGTTTGAGCTGGAGCCAGCCGAGCGGAATCTCGAACATCCGGCCTCCTCGCCCGTGCGCTCGCCTAATCACTCGCCGGCGCGATCGCGACCTCGACCTGCAGATGCGTGAAGCCCGCGGCGAGGGCAACGTCGAGCGGGTCGAGGCGGACTTCGACTTCCACGACGCGGGCGTCGGTGCGAGCGGCGGGGTCGGTGCCCAACACGTCCTGCTTGCGGACGCGCATTGCGATCCGGTCGACCACGCCGTGGAGCGGACGCGGGAGCGCCGTGCTCGTCACCTGCGCTTCGGATCCGACCTCCACTCCGCCGACATCCGCTTCATACACCTCGGCGACGGCGTACATCGCGCTCGTCTCACCGAGCTCGAGAATGCCCTCCGAGCCGACCCGCTCCCCGGCTCGCGCGTACACCGTGATGACCTGGCCGGCGATCGGCGAGTGGACCTCGACGCGGGCGAGCTCCGCGCGGGCCAGCCGCAGGTCGGCGATCGCGACGTCGTGCTCGAGCTTCAGCTTGTCGTGCAGGGAGTCGGAGATCACGCGATCGGCGCGCAGCTTCTCATGCCGGGCGAGCTCGGCCTCCGCATTGGCGAGCCGGACCTCCGCGCGCTGCACCCGCGCAGCCCGCAGGTCCGCATCGTCGAGCCGGGCGAGCAGCTGCCCCGCGCGAACGCGATCGCCCTCGTCGACGAAGAGCTTCCCCACCACGGCCACGGCCTGGGCGGGCCCGGCGATCCTGCGCACGCCGTCTTTCGGCTGCAGCCGCCCGAGCGCAGCGATGCGGGGCTCGCTCGC
>JANNQH010000945.1:0-2845 GCA_031400655.1 Deltaproteobacteria bacterium
AATTCCGAGATCCACGCTCGAATCGATCGCTCGTTCGAGCAGCTTCTTGCGATCTCGCTGGGTCTGCACGCCGCAACCTCCCGACGTCGACAGGCAGCCGGAAGCCGATCGCCTATGCGTCCCGAGTGCTTTCGGCGGAAGTTGCACGTTGCTTGAGGAGCGCGGACTTGATTTGAAATGCGGGAGTCGAACCACTCGGGACAAGGCTCGATTGCGCTGACGGGCTACGCTCGAATTTCGAGAATCAACCGCGAAGTCAGAGCAGAGGCGTCATGAGGACGGGGCCTTGAACGGCGTATCCGGGCGGGTGCTGAGCAGTCTCATCCAAGGCGCGATTCGTCGTGGCGTGTCGGTTTCGAGAATTTCCGAGGACCTCGGATTCGACGTGGTGGTCCTGGCCCGCAGCGGATCGCGGGTTCCCTGGGAGATCTTCACCGGATTCATCGATCGACTGGCCGCGGAAATCGGCGGGCCCGCCGAGCTTCGCCAGTTCAGCGAAGAAGAGCTCGCCTCCGACTCGCTCGGCATCATTCGCAACATCGGCCGCGTGCTGGCGAGCCCGCACGACGTGTACTTCATGGGCGCGCGCTGGCTCGGACCGAGCCTTTTCCCGATGATCCGCGCGGACATGTGGGAGGGCGCCGACGGCATCCTCTTCCAGCGTCTCACGATCCAGCCGGGACACCGCGACTGCCCGGCGATCTTCCACATTCTGCACGGCGCCCTCGAAGCACTTCCCCGCGCCTGGGGACACGGTCCATCCCGCGTCTCGCTCGAGCTCGCAGCGGGGACGGCGATCTACGCGATCCGCGCGAGCTCGACACGCCACAGCTTGCTGTCCCGAGTGGTACGCGGCGTCCGCTCCCGCTTCGCCTTCCCAACGATGCTGCGCGAGCTCGAGGAGCAGCAGGTCGCGATCAACGCTTCCTACCGCGAGCTGCGAGAGGCGCACGCGCGCATCTCCGCCCAGGCCGCTGATCTCGCGCGGGTCGACTCCATCGGGCGCGAGCTGTCGAAGGACGTCGACCTCGATCGCGTGCTCGATGCCCTGATCCGGATCCTGAAGGAAGACCTGGCCTTCTCGGGCGCCGAGCTCTGGTTGATGGATCCGCGGGGCGATGCGTCGGGCAGTGCCGCCATCGCACGCGCTCCGATGCGGTGTGCGCGCCAGGACGGGTTGACGGAGGGCGTCCCCGCTCATCGCTATCCGCTCGATTCGGCAGGACGTCGGCTCGGCGAGCTGGTCGTCCATTCGACGCAGGTCAACGCCAGCGTCTCGAAGCAGGCGGAGCATTCCCAGGTGCTCGAGCTCTCGATGCCCTGGATCGCGCTCGCGATCGACAACGCTCTCAGCTACGCCCGACTCGAGCGCCACGCCGAGGTGCTCGAGGATCGGGTCCAGGAGCGAACTGCCCGGCTGCTCGCCGCGAACCACCATCTGGTCCGAGAGATGGACGAGCGCAAGCGGGCCACCGATGCCCTGTTGCAATCGGAAGAACAGCTGCGCGCCTCCGAACGGCTGGCCTCGATCGGCACGCTCGCCGCCGGAATCGCCCACGAGATCAACAACCCGGTCGGCGCGATCCTCGCGGCCGCCCAGCTCAGCCAGATCCTGCGCGAGGATCCGACCGACGACGACCAGCTCGAATCCGCCCTCACCGACATCGTGAGCGAGGCGAAGCGCTGCGGCGACATCGTGCGCAGCGTGCTCCAGTTCGCCCGCGAAGAACGCACCGACAAATGGGAATGCGCGCTGCGCGACCTCGTGATCCGCTCGATTCGCCTGACCTCGGCCTTCGCCGAGAAGCACGGCACGCGCCTGCAGGCCGACCTGCCCGAGACGTCGCCCTACGCCCACGCGAATCCGACCCAGCTCGAGCAGGCGATCGTGAACCTGATCCGCAACGCAATCGAATCGGGAGCGACCAGGGTCCAGATCGGGCTGCGGACGAGACCCGACGAACGCGTCGCGCTGATCGAAGTCAGCGACGATGGCATCGGGATCTCCGAATCCGATCGGCTGCGAATCCTCGAGCCCTTCTACACGACGCGCCGAGCGACGGGCGGGACGGGCCTCGGCCTGAGCGTGGTGCACGGAATCGCGCTCGAGCACGGCGGCTCGCTCGCAATCGAATCCCGTGCGGACGGGGGGGCTTCGATCACCCTCACGATCCCGAGTCTCGAGCGCGCCTCGGAACCGGAAAAAGCGATCGATGCGGTCGCAACAGCGCCCGCGCGAGGGGCGGAGCCCGCCTGACTAATCCGAGCCGGCCCCGACGGCGCGCAGCAGTCGACTGCGCGCGCCCGCAAGGCTCGCGAGCTCCTCCACTTCGGCAGCCAGCGCGTCGCGCAGCTGTCGGACGTCGATCCCGAGATCGGGATCGGCGTTGAACATTACGAAGAGTCCCCCGGCGTAGCCGAGGATCGTGGCGTTCAGACCCGAGGAGTCCCGCAGCGGCAGGATCCCATAACACTCCTCGAGCCGAGCTCCGTCGAGATAGAGCGTCTGCTGCGAGCCCGGCGACTGGACGATCGCGAGCTGCCCCGCCTCGAGGGTGCCCAGCGCGCTCGCCCCGATTGCGAAGCGGCGCGAGGTCGTCCAATCCGTGCCGCTGACCAGGGTCTCGCCGCCGACGGCATCCGTCTGGGTCCGCAGGCGGCGAGTCTGCTCGTGCACCCGATCCAGACGCGCAGCGGGGGTCGGCTCCCAGATGGGCAGCTCGATCGACCAGGGCCGGGCCGTGGTCCCATCCGTCTCGAGCACGGGCGCCACCGCCCGCAGATCGACGGTCACCGGGCTCACGTGGCGATCGGCGAGGTAGCGCCGCAGGGTGCCCGTCAGGAT
>JANNQH010000946.1:0-1783 GCA_031400655.1 Deltaproteobacteria bacterium
GGCGCCTTCGACTACCACGTGGGGACGCCGTATGCGATCTACGTGCGCCATCCCCTCGGAAGCTTCCTCGTCCAGGGGAGCGCGGGCTACCTCGAGGGGAGTCTCGCGGGCTTTGATGCGGACGTCGTGTTCCTCGGGATCGGCGGCCTCGGGACCCAGACCGCCGACTACCGCGAGACCTACTGGCGGGAGACCGTGACGACGACCGGCGCCACTCGCGTGATCCCGATCCACTGGGACAGTCTCATGGGGCCGATCGAAGGTCCGTTTACCGGCGAGCTGCGCGTGGCGAGCTTCCTCTCGAGCGACGGGGATCAGACGCTCGACTTTCTCCGCGAGAAGATCGCGAGCTCGCCCGGACTGCGGATCGAGACGCTGCCCCGCTACGATGAGGTCGTGCTGTTTCCGGCGCCGGAGTGAGACGAAATCAATCCGCGTAGTAGGCGGGCCTGCCCGCCATCCAGAGCTCGCCCTGGAGCTGGTGGCCGCCGTCGACGACGAGGATCTCGCCGGTGATGAATTTGCCTGAAGGCGCGGCGAGGTAGGCGCAGGCTTCGGCGATGTCCTGGACGTCGCCCAGGCGGTGCAGGGGATTGCTCTTCGCGAGGGCGGCGCGGGCTTCGTCGGAGTAGACGGCAAGGCCCTCGGTCGCGATCGGTCCCGGCAGCACGCAATTGACGCGGATGCCCGCCGGCGCCCATTCGACGGCGAGGTTCTGGGCCAGGTGGGCGACGGCGGCGCGGGCTGCGACGGTGTGGGCAAGGCCGTACATGCCGCGTCGATAGGGCGCGACGATATTGATGATCGAGCCGCCCGTCTGTCTCCGCTGCCAGAAGCGCGCGGCGCGCTGCATCATCGTCCAGCTGCCGTTCAGGTTCGTGTCGACGACGGCGCGCCAGCCCTTGTCGGATAGGTCGATCGACGCCTGGGGAAACTGCCCGCCGGCGTTGTTGACCAGGACGTCGAGGTCGAATCCTTCCGCCTCGATGCGCCCGAACAGGGCATCGATTTGCTCGGGCTCGCGGATATTGGTCGGCTGCGCGAGACACGGCGCACCGATCCGTTCGAGCAGACCCACCGTCGCCGCGAGCTTCTCCGGGCTGCGACCGCAGAGCACGAGCCGCGCCCCGAGCCTCGCGAAGAGGCACGCGATCGCCTTCCCGATGCCGGTGCCCGCGCCCGACACGAGCACCGTCCGGCCCGCGAAGAGATCCGCGCGGAAGACGGTCGGGAGTGCGAGCAGCGCCTCGTCCGAGAGGGTCGCCGGCGGCGCGTTCGCTCCGCGCGCTGACGTCACAGGCGCAGGATTCCGTAGCTCGGCTTCTCGATCGGCGTGCCGAGCGAGGCGCTGATCGCGATGCCGAGGGCGTTTCGGGTATCGACGGGATCGATGATGCCGTCGTCCCAGAGCTGGGAGGTCGCGTAGTAGGCGGTCGACTCTCGCTCGAAAGATTCGAGCACCGGCCTCCGGATCGCTTCGATCTCGTCCGTCGTGAGCGTCTGCCCGGCCCGCTCGAGCTGGCGGATCTTGACGTCGGCGAGCGTATTCGCCGCCTGCTCGGCGCCCATGATGCCGATCTGGTGGTTCGGCCAGCTGAAGATGAAGCGGCCGTCGTAGGCGCGCCCGCACATGCCATAGTTGCCGGCGCCGAAGGACCCGTTCACCATCACCGTGAACTTCGGCACGACGCTGCACGACTGGGCCATGATGAACTTCGCCCCGTCCTTGCAGATGCCCCGGGCCTCGTACTCGCGGCCGACCATGAAGCCCGTGATGTTCTGG
>JANNQH010000947.1:0-1699 GCA_031400655.1 Deltaproteobacteria bacterium
GCGCATCCGGCGGATCTCGGCCTACGACATCGAGAAGAACCGCAAAGAGATCGAGGAGATCGACAAGAAGATCGCCGAGATCGACCGCAAGCTGAAGAACATGGTGAAGACGACCATCCTCTATCTCGAGGGGATGCTGAAGAAGTACGGCCCGCGCTATCCGCGCAAGACCCGCATCACCGAGATCCAGGCCGTCGACAAGAAAGCCGTCGCCCGCCAGAACCTGAAGCTCTCGTACGACAAGGAGACGAGCTATTTCGGGACGGAGGTCCGCGGCGAGCTCTTCAAGCTCAACGTCTCCGAGTTCGAAAACGTGCTCGCGATCGCGAAGGACGGCAGCTATCGCATCATGACCGCCCCCGAAAAGGTCCTCTTCACCGCGCCTCTCCTGTACGCCGAGGTCTTCGATCCCGAGCAGGGCGTCGAGTTCACGGTCGTCTACCGCGACAAGAAGAAGATGGCCTTCGCGAAGCGCATCCGGATCGAGAAGTTCATCCGCAATCGCGAGTATCAGCTCGTCAAGGACAAGGACGGCAAGATCGATCTGCTGCTGCCGGCGGGCGAGACGGGCGCGGTCGAGATGGAGTTCGTGCCGGCCAAGCGGCAGCGGCTGAAGGAGATGAAATTCGATCTCCGCAGCCTCGAGCTGACGAGTCCGACGGCGCGCGGGGCGCGGATGGCGCCGAAGCCGGTGGCGAAGGTGCGACTGATTCCGGGATCGGGCGGCAAGGCTGCGGCGTCGCGCAAGGCCGAGGCCTCGGCCCGGGCCGATGGGCCGGCCGCCGACGCGGCGCCGACGAAGGCGCCGAAGCCAGGCGGCGGGGGCTCGGGTCCGAAGCAGGGCGATCTCTTTTAGCCGCCGGCTCAGCGTCCGCCCTGTCAGTTCTCAAAACTCGTCCGCGCGCCCAATTGGCGAGTCGCGAAGGTGGGTGTGGACACGATCCTCGTTGTAGTCCGCAGCGTAATCGCGGAGCAGGCGCCGTAGATGGCGTTCGTCGAGTACAACCACGTGATCGAGCAACTCGCGTCGAACCGTGCCTATCAATAACGAACCAGGCGAAAAGAAGTTTGAAGCGGATTGTCGGGACGACCAGGAAGTCCATGGGGGAAATCACGTCCCGATGGTTTCGAAGAAACGTAGTCCATCGCTGGCGCTGTTCGTCGCTCCCGTGGCGTTTCGGAAGGTAGCGAGAGACGGTCGCCAAGCTGATGGCGAATCCCAGCTTCTCAAGCTCGGCCTGGATTCTTTGCGCACGCCAAGGATTCTCAACGGCGAGACGGCGGATCAAATCGCGAAGTTCCGGGGAGATGGGAGGCCTTCCGGCTCCCCGTTTCTAGATGGACCGCCAGTAGCGTCGAAAGCCCTCTTGATGCCATCGGACCACGGTTTCGGGCTGGATAATGACGAGACAGGCTCTCCATTCCGGGAAGCATGACCGACTGGGTGTTGGGCTATGCGCTCGAGCTCATCGGAGGACGCGCTTCGTCGCGGACAGAAATTAAGAACCGACAGGGATCGCCGGTGTGTCACGGCCCCGCGAACGGTTGGACCTCGGGTTCCTGCTGGAAGGTGGACAGGATCGCTTCGAGCCTGACGGGCATCCCGCCGGCGCCGGTCACTGCGATGTTGCGGCCGCTCGGGCCCGACGGGCGCTCGATGCTCTCGTCGATGCGCTCGAGCAGGTAGGGAAAGAACGGG
>JANNQH010000948.1:0-1822 GCA_031400655.1 Deltaproteobacteria bacterium
GACGACGGCTGGATCGACGGCCGAGGGAGGTGTCGCATCGGAAGCGGGCGCGACCGAGCGGGGCTACGAGATCTTTCCCGGCAATGAGATGTTCGCGCCGCTGATCGCCGATCCGCGTTGGCCGCGCTTCTCTGGAAGCTATCAGGCGTATCTCGAAGATGACGATCTCGGCGGGGTCGCCGCCGTGAGCTTCGGGGAGACCTTTCCGCTCGTGCGCAGTCCCGAGCACGCCTGGGGCGAGTGGGAGATCGCTTTCCAGGCCGGTGTCTTCTCGGTCTTCGATCTCGAGTCCGCCTCATCCGACCTCGTCAACTCGGATTTCCTGGTGGGGCTGAGTGCAAGCCACCACTACGGAGACCTCACGACGATGCTCCGGGTCTTCCACCAGAGCTCTCACCTCGGAGACGAGTTCCTGCTGAGCAATCAGGTCGACCGGGTCAACCTTTCCTTCGAGGTCCTCGACCTGCTGCTTGCTTTCGAGCCCTGGCAATGGCTGCGGCTCTATGCGGGCGGGGGTCTTCTTCTCCATCGGGAGCCGAGCCTCGATCGGGGGCTGTTGCAGAGTGGTATCGAGTTGACGAGTCCAGTCGCGTACGTCGGAGGTTATTTCCGGCCCGTCGCTGCCCTCGATGTCCAGAATCGCGAGGAGAGCGACTGGCGGGCCGACCTCTCCCTGCGCGCGGGCGTCCAGATCGAACATCCCGCTCTCGAGGATCGACGCCTCCAGATTCTGGGCGAGCTCTACGACGGACGGTCTCCGAACGGACAGTTCCTCGAGCGCAGCATCAGGACCGTCGGAGTCGGCCTCTTTCTCGGGTTCTGATTCGCGCCCCGCCTACTCGAGCAGACTTCGCAGCATCTGCGAGACCGACGACGGAGCGGTCCATCGGGTGCGGGTCGTTCTCGGATGATCGACTGAGCTCAGCTCCGGTCTTCGTCGGATTCGCGGGCTCGAGAGCGAGCTCCATTCCGGGAGATCCGCTCTCGCCGCCATCGGCACCTCAATCGCGGCCGGGGACCTGTCGAACCAGCCGGCGAGATGTCCATCCATGACCGCATCCAGATCCGCGTCGAACAGGACGGCCTCTCGGCATGGCTTTCGATCGCCGCGGGTCTCCCCCTGTCGGCGGACGCCCTGCGCGAGTGCCTTGCCGATGCGCGCGTCGTGGCCAGAATCGACGACGAAGCCGTGGCAGTCGCGGTCGCTGCTCTCGCGAACGAAGCCGCTGGCGCCGAGGAGTGTTGCATCGCGCGGGGGCGCCCCGCGCTCGACGCGACAGCGGACACGCTCGAGCTGCAGGAAGCGATCGGGCCGCTTCCCGGCGCACTGCAGGAAGACGAGAGCTTCGACTATCGCGAGCAGCGCTTGATCGTACCCGTGAAGGAAGGCGACGAGCTCGGCCGGATCGTGCCCGGAACGCCGGGCACTCCGGGCTTCACGGTCTTCGGCGCGGAGCTCGCGGCGCTGCCCGCGACTCCCCTCGAATTCGTCCACGGCGATGGCATCGCGCGCGACGATCAAGGCTGCTTGCGAGCTGCGCGCAGCGGCGCGCGAACGCTGAAGAAGGACGGCTCGCTCGACGTCGTCGCCCTCCACATCCACCCGGACGGCGTCGATCTCGCGAGCGGCAATCTCGCGACTGAGGGCAGCCTCCGGATCGCCCGCGACGTCGCGGAAGGAATGAGCGTCCGAGCGGGCGTCGATCTCGAGATCCGCGGGACCGTTGATGCGGCGCGGGTCGAATCCGGCGGCTCGATCGAGATTCGCGGCGGCGTGATCGGGGCCGGAGTGGGCCGCGTGCGGGCGCGGGGCGATCTGAAG
>JANNQH010000949.1:0-3140 GCA_031400655.1 Deltaproteobacteria bacterium
TCGCCGGTGAGCATCACGAAGCCCTTGCCCGAGTTGACCGCGTAGACGAGCGTCGCCAGACCCTCGCGATGGGCCTCGCCCAGGTACAGGAACGAGGGGTCAGGCGTCATCTCGAAGGGCGCGCGAACCAGCCCGTAGTACTCGTTGTACATCGAAGGCGACTCCCGTTACCCGCGCCGTGTCGCGCCCTGGAGCCGCGCTTTGGGCGGCTGTGCCGGCGCGGCATCATCCCCGGTGTCGGATTCCGGGCTCGTCTCGGAGGTCGGGCCCCCGAGACCCGGGATCCCGTTGACGAGGAAATAGGTGGCTCCACCACCGAACAGGACGAAGGCGACGATGGCGCAGGCCGCTGCGATCTCCCGGCGGATCTGTCGGGACCTTGCCACCCGGTCTGCCTCCAACATGATTCGCGGAACCGAGGCCAGGACGGGAATTCCGAGTGCCGTCTGGAGCTCGCTCGACGTGTGCAAGGACGAGTCGGTCACCTCCGCCACGAGCCCGATGCCGGCGCCGAGTGCGAGACCCAGGATCGCGCCGAGTGAAAGCAGCAGAATCCGATTGGGCGAGCTCGGCTCGAATGCCTCCTCAGCCGACTCGAGGATCCGGAACTTCTCGCCGAGCTGCCGCCGTTCCATGTCCGACTGCACACCGGCCTGCTGCAAGCGATTGCTGAAGTCTTGATAGGTCCGCGCCAGCTGATCGTAGTTCCGGTTGAGCGCGTCCAGGCGCTCCGCAACGGCCGGTGTGGCAGCGACGCGAGCCTCGATGCCCGAGATCGTCTCCCGGAGGCGCGCCACGTCCTCAGCGGCCGCGGCGGCCCGCTGTTCCGCTCGCCGCTGCTCGGATCGCGCATTCTGCTCGCCGATCGAGGTCGGTTCGTCCTCCGATCCCGAATGGGCCTTCATTTGCTCGCGCAGGACCGCGAGCTCGGCGTCGATCCTCACCATGTCCGGGTGCTTGGACGTGAAGCCCCGGGCGATCAAGCTGTTGCGCTCGAGGTCGAGCGCGCGTAGGCGATAGACGGGACTCGTCACGTCGTTCGGCCCCGAGAGATCTGCTGAATTCAACGCCTGATTCTTCCAGTAGGCGGCGTCGCTCTGGGCGCCGTCGGCGATACGCTGGACGTCGCGCAGCTCGTTCGTCGCGAACTGAAGCGAGTTCTGGTTCGCATTGGCCTCGTCCGGGAGACTGCCGACATTCTCCGCCTTGACGTCGGCGATCTGCTTCTCGACGCCCGCCAATTCCTTCGAGAGCGACTCGATCTTATCCCGCATGAACTCGAGGCTCTTGGCCGTGATGGAGCTGCGATCCTTGATGTTCCGGTTGATGAAGTCGTTGGCAATCCGCTGGGCCACGTCCCGCGCAATATATTTGTCCTCATGCAGAAAGACGATCTTGAAGGTATTGAACTCGAAATCGCGGTTAGCGCGCGGCTGTCCGGTCTCGAGCTGGTTGAAGACGGGCTCGACGCCTACGAAGCCTTGCATGTATCTGACGACCTCGGCGCGCTCCATGTCGTCCCACTCATCTTCGTAGAGCTTGAATTCGTCGATGATCGATGACAACCGCGTCCGGCTCAAGATGTCGGCAGTCATGAGGCCGAGCCGTTCATTCAAATCGGTGTCACGCACGCCGGATTCGACGAGTTGCTCGTCCACGGACTGGGGCTCGACGAGGATCGTGGCCGAAGACGAATACAGATTCGGGAGAGCCATCGCGACCCAATACGTCACGAGCAGGAACGCTCCCGCCACGATCGCGACGAGCTTTCCCCGTCGGCGAGCGAATCCGAGAATGTCGATGACCTGTGAGCCCTGGTCGAGATTCATTTCAATTTCCTGCCCTAGTATGCAAGAGGTTCGAAGGTGTAACGGAGTCCGACGTAGCCGGCATGGCCGTCAACATCGCTCGATGATTGAGTGGCGGCTGATATGCCGCTCGTCGTCTCTTGCCAGATATACGTGTATTGCCCGATGAGAAGGATTCGTCGGCTCAATGCGAACTCGACCGTCCCGGTCGTCCGATAGCCATTGGTCTCGAATTCGCTCGAGCTCTCCTGCGGACTCGAGATCTGCTTGAAGCGACTCCAGCCTCCAGACACCCGCAGGGTCAAGCGATCAGAGAGTTGATGGTTCAAAGCGATCTGCACATCGTCGTTGATCGACGATCCCGACGCGACGTTTCCGCTGCGCGCCTCGGAACGGTTGTAGGCGAAACTGAGATCGCCCGCCTGCCATTCTTTCTGGAGCGATGCGGCTGCAAATACGTTCGCGCTGTTCGTCTCATCCTTCCTGAACAAGGTGCCGCCCGGTATCTGCTGTTGCCTGACAAAGGAAGGACCCACCTGGACAGATGCACTCAGCGTCGGCGTGATCTCGTACGAGACGAAGGCCAGGACATCCCACACGTTGGTTCGGGTATTGGGCTGAAGCGGACCAACTGCGCGGTTTTCTCGACGCCGCCCCGAGGCGGACAGGCCAATTTCTGCACGGGGGCTGAGAGCGTAATGCGTCGAGATCCTCCCGGTGTAGGCGCGGCTGTCGGTCTGGCTGTTGACGCTCGTGCCGGACGCATCGAAATCATCGAAGAACCCGTCACCCCGGATCGAGAGACGAGGAGAGAGAGCGCGTCGATATCCGAGGTTGGCAAAGGAGATCCCGATCCGTTCGCGGTCGTTAACACTGACAGTCGACCCGGCTCCGCTATCGCTCGTCCCGAACAGGAATTGGCGCCCATTGTAGTAGGAGCCTGATGCTTCGAGCTTGTCCACCGGGCTGATCATCCAGCTAGTCCGTGCGTTGGCGTTATGGTCCACGCCGTCGATCCCCGAGGTCTTGAAGAAATTTCGATACGTCGGCGCGTAGTCGAATCCATAGGAGACATCCTCGTCGTCGTCGTGGACGCCGAGTCGCGGCGAAATGTCGAACGTCCCGTCGTCCGTCTTGTCCACAGATTGCCTGAAGACGTTGCTGTCCCCGCCAAGACGAGTCTCGACGGAAAGCTCGACCTGTCCCGCGTATGTCGACGATGCGGCAAGCATGAATCCGATTCCCAATCCTGCGCAGACGTGCGCCCGTTGCATCTGACGCCTCTGTTATTCCGGTACGATGATCGTGTCGCCGGGACGGAGGAGCATGTTG
>JANNQH010000950.1:0-11869 GCA_031400655.1 Deltaproteobacteria bacterium
GCCGGCAGTTTGAAGCGCCCCTCGGCGCGGGGGATCGGAAGATCGAGAGAGGTCTTGATCCCGGGCTCAGCGGCGCAGACCGGAACGATCGCATTGACGCAGTTCATCGCCGTCCACACGAGCCCGGGCTCCGTCGTCTTCGAGTCGATCGGCGAGAGCGAGCAGCGCACCGACGGATCGCCCTCGATCTCGACCGTGTACTCGATCGGCGCATCGTAGGGCCAGTTGGGCTCGATCTCCTTCGACATCTTCCAGTAGGTGTTGAACTGGATCACGGGCTTGCCCTTCACGAGGCCCGTGTACTCGAAATGCTGGCCCGCGACATGGCCCTTTTTGATGATGCCGGCGTGGATCGGGACGTCGCGCTTCGCGACGGCGAACTCGTGACGGTGCGCATAGCTCTCGAGGGAGAATCCGAGACCGGCGGCCAGCATGTCCATCGATTCGTAGAAGATCTTGCTCATGAAGGCCATCAAGGCCGGGGGCGTCCTGGCCGCCTCCGCCGCCGACATGCCGAAGCCGAGCTGCTGCATGACCATCTCGGGGGATTCGCTTCCCTGCGAGAGGTCGCAGACCTCGTAGACCGTGACCTTGTCGATCCGGCGACACAACGCCGACAGCACGAGCGGAAGCCGATCGCCGGCGAAGCCCGGATGGATGCCGCTCCCGTGGAACGAGACGTTTCCCTTGCGGCAGGCGGCGTCGAGGCGTCCGGCGAGAGCGGGATCCTTGACGAAGGAGAAGCCGGTCGGCGTGACGAGATTCTTGCCCGACTCGAGGATGTGACACATTTCATCCACGTCGGCCAACAGCGGGGCATACAAAACGCAGTCCGCAGCGAGGGCGAGCAGCGCGCGCTTGTCTCGCGTCGCCTTCACGCCGAGCGGCGCGATGCCGGCGAGGGTGCCCGCGTCGGCGCCCTCTTTGCTCTCGCCGTGGACCCAGGCGCCGGCGAGCTCGAGGTTCGGATCCTCGGCGATCGCTCGGATCGCATAACGGCCAATGCTTCCGGTGGCCCACTGGATGATTCGAAGGGGTCGGCGTCGAGCCATCGTCTGCTCCTCTTGTTACGGGTCTTGCGATTCAGGTCTTGCGTCGCTTCCCTGGTCGCGCCTTCGGCCCGGACCGGGACTTCCCGCCTCGCTGGGGCCTACGCTAGCGGGAATCCTGCCGGGCCGGCGAGCGCAGGCAGGATCGACCCGATCGACGCGGGTCGCGAAGCGGGTATCGTCGGGAGGAACGCAGGACGACGGACAGGGGGAACGCGCCATGGCACAGCCGATCGTGGATTGGGTGATCGACGCCGATAGTCACGTGACCGAGCCGCCGGATCTCTTCACGAAGCGGCTCCCGAAGAAATATCACGATCAGGCGCCCCACGTGGCCAAGGATCCGCGCACCGGCAGCGAGATCTGGGTCGTCGGAGACCGCTCGCCCATCACGCCTCTCGGCCACACCGCAACGGCGGGTTGGAAAGAGCCCTTCCCCTCCGCGCCCTCCGGATTCGCCGAAGTCCCCCTCGCCGCCCACGATCCCCATGCGCGTCTTCGCTACATGGACGAGCTCGCGATCTGGGCAATGGCGATCTATCCCAACGTCGGTGGCTTTGGCAGCCAGGTCTTTCTCGGTCTGAAGGACGCCGAGCTGATGCTCGCCTGCGTGCGCGCCTACAACGATTTCCTGACCGACTGGTGCAACACGGATTCGCGCCGACTGATCCCGATCACGGCGCTTCCGTTCTGGGACGTGAAGGCTTCCGTCGCGGAGATCGAGCGCTGTGCGGCGCGGGGCCACAAGGGCATCCTCTTTACAGGCGAGCCCCAGTCCCACGGCATGCCCGTGCTCGCGAACCCGCACTGGAACCCGCTCTGGGAATGCGCCCAGGCCCACGATTTCCCGATCAGCTTCCACATCGGCGCGGGCGATTTCCAGGGGGCGGCCTTCTGGAACCCCGAGAGAATCGAGCACTACGGCTCCGGCGGCGTCAACGGCATGTTCACGACCGGCCTCTTCCTCGAGAACGCCAAGCAGATCGTCGACCTGCTCTTTTCCGGCGTGCTCGCGCGCTATCCGAGCTTGAAGTTCATCTCGGTCGAGAGCGGCATCGGGTTCATTCCTTTCATGCTCGAGGCCTGTGATCACACCTTCAACTACGGCCAGGTCGCGAAGCAACGTCCGGAGTTCAAGATGCTCCCGAGCGAGTACTTCGCGCGCCAGGTCTACGGTTGTTATTTCTTCGAGGAGTACGCGCCGTCGCATCTGCTCGACAGGATCCCGCCCGACAACATCCTGTTCGAGACCGACTACCCGCATCCGGTCTGTCTCTACGGGAACGTGCGCGAGAAGATCGACGCGGGGCTGGCGAAGGCGAAGCCCGAGAACCGCCGGAAGCTCTTGTTCGACAATTCGGCGCGACTCTACAAGGTCGCGCCCCCCGACCGACCGCCGACACTCGCCCGGGCTTCGTAGGATTCGCACGCCTCGCCGGCGGCGCGCTCAGGCCGGTGCTCGGCTGAGCACCCGGATGGAGTCGCCGACGGAAACCTCGCCTTCCGTCACGACCTTCCAGTAGATGCCGCGGCGATTGTCGGCGCGGGTCGCCGGCGCCTGCACGAAGCAAAGTGCATCATTGCCGAAGCGCGCGTCGAACTTCGAGCAGCCGTTGTGGGGCTTCGGGGTGACCTCGACGATCGCCCGGCCGACGGCGAGACGCGTACCCGTCGGCAAGTTCGCCGCCGAGAGGTCGAGCTCGACGAAAAGATTGTCACCGAAGGTCGTCAGGGGTTGGCCGTTGGCGATCAGCCGGGCAATCCCCGTCCACATCACCGCGATCTGGGCTTCGAGATCTCGCGGTGGTCGGTGAACCCAATCGTCCCCAAGTATGCCCTCCACGGGGGAGAGGCGGCATCGTTCGAGGGCCTCTCGCCTGCCGAGTGGGAGTCGGCGCACGATCAGCGCGACACATCCCTCGTCAAGATCCGCCGCCGGAATCCCACGAATCCCCGACTCGAGATCGGCCAGCGAGAGGTGTCGCGTCGAATCCCCGGGCGGCTCGGTCGGCTTCGTCCGATCAGTCACAGGCATGGAGATCGAGGACTGCATTCGAGTCGAACATAGCGCGACGATCCGCGCGGAAGCACTCTGCTCGCACCCTAGCCTGCGCTCCTCGAGAGCAGATTGGCCGACCGGGTGCCCCCATCGACCAGAACGCACGACACACCCACGGCTTCCATCGCCGTGGGTGTGTCCCTGCGTCGAACCTGATCAGGCTCAAGACGGTGTCGAGTTCAGTGCGGGCTGACGTACCCCTCGCCGAGTTCCAGCGAGCCCTGCAAGCCCGAGTGCCAGCAGTACGGCCGTGCCCGGCTCCGGCACGGCATCGAAGCTCAGGTTGTCGTAGTACGCACCGCTCGGGAGATAGATCGACGACACATTCGCAAGCGACCCCGTCAGCGACGCCGTGAAGCCGGGAACGCTCTGGGAGGTCGGCAGCAGGTCGAGCGCCGCGCCGACGTCGTCCTGGAACACGATGTCGAAGATGCCCGGGAAGCCGAAAATGCTCTGGTCCAGGGTGACGGCGAAGCTCAGCAGGTCGACCGGCGCGTCGAAAGTGATCAGAATGCCTTGGTCGATGGCGTCGAGCGCGTTCGACGGCGAAGGCGCGTTGCCGTAGCCGAGCGCATTCGGATTGTTCACGAGGACGTCGCCGAAGGGATCGGGATCCGCGCGGTACGCCTCGGATCCGGGGATCGGTTCACCGAACTCGTCGAGCAGCGGAAGCAGGCTGGCGAGGTCGAAGCGTAGCCCGAGGCCGCTAACCGTACTGTTGGCCGCCGAGCCGCTCGCCACCCCGTCGAAATTGAGGACGATCGGGGTCGCCTGGGCCGCACCTGCCGCGAGCACCAGCGTGGCACCCGCAATCACATTCCGAACACACGTCACCGCATTACGCATCTGGTTCCCTTTCCCATGGATTCAGTGGCAGCGAGCAATCGCACGATCACTCGCCGAAACAGCGCGACCGAATCCTACCGGCGTCCGTCCCCGCGTTCCGCGGACTTTCAGCGACGAGCATGCGAACACTGACTTCGCCCGTGTGAATCGCGATGCGAGAGAACGCCGCAGACATGCCACGCACGAGCCCCCGGCACCGGCCTACCCTGCGCGCAAATTCGAAGGGAAGGCTCGTGTCGCAACGTTTCGCCGCTCGATCACACGCTTCTGGTTCCGCCGCTCTCGCACTTTTCCTAGCCGCGATGGTCGGCTGTGCATCGCCAGGGGGCGGCGCAAGGGTCGCTCCGCAGCCGCTCCCGCCGGCAGAGACGCTGGGCTTCTCCGAGTTCTTCGTATTGCCGGTCGGTCGAGGCGGCCTTGAGCCGACGCCGAAGCTGATGGCGCTACGCGGCCAACGCGTACGCATCGAGGGCTACATGGTAGAAGAGGAGGAACCCTATCCGGGCCTCTTCCTGCTCACCCCGTTCCCGGTGGCGCTCGCCGAACGCGCGGACGGACCCGCCGACTCCCTGCCGCCCGCCACGCTCTACGTGCATGCGCCTGAGGCGCAGCGCAACGAAACGCTCCCGCATCACCGCGAGCGACTCGCGCTGACGGGCACGCTCGAGCTCGGCGCCCTCGAGGAAGTGAACGGCCGATTTTCGACGGTGCGACTCAGAGTCGATGAGCCGCTCCAGTCCGCGATTCCGTCCAACCCGAACAACATGGATAAAGGAGCGATCGAATGAAATTCCACGGATCCTGGAGGGCCGGCGCCGGAGCGCTTGCGGCACTCATTACATGCGTCTCGACGAGCGCAGATGCGCTCGTCGTCTCCCGTCTCACACCCCCGAGCGAGCTCTTCGCGACCGGTAACCTCACGCCGATCATCTCGCGCTTCGTGGTGGGCCAGCGCTTCGACCTGCAGGCGACGGTCCAGCCCGACGCCGGGCAGACGATCACGAGCGTAGAGTTCCTCGTCGACGGGGCACCGGTGGTCGGGACCGTGAGCTTGACACCAGCGACGGCGGCCGGTCTGCCCGCGAACACCACGGTCGCGACGCTGCGAGCCTTCTCGAGCCTCGCCCCGGGTGTCCACACGCTCTCGGCTTCGGCGCTGCAGAGCAACCTGGCCACCACCACGGCAAACGGCAATTTCGAGATCGTCGGTATCAGCAACACGGGCCGCAAGGCGAAGAACATCATCATCATGTTCGGCGACGGCATGGGCAGCGGCCATCGCACCGCCGCGCGCATCATGCTGGAGGGCATTGCTCAAGGAAAGCCGAAGGGCAAGCTGGCCATGGACACCTTCCCGACGACCGCGATGATCATGACGGCCTCGCTCAATTCGATCGTCACGGACTCCGCACCCGGCATGCAGAACTACGTGACCGGCAATAAATCTGCCAACAACCAGGAAGGCGTGTGGCCCGACGACACCACGGCCGCTTTCGACAACCCGCGCATCGAGTATCTGTCCGAGTACCTCGCGCGCACACAGGGAAAGAAGCTCGGGATCGTCGCCACTTCGGACGTGTTCGACGCTACGCCGGCCTCCAACGCGATCCACACGGCGAATCGTGGCAACGGGACCGGAATCGTCGATCAATACTTCGACGACCGCAGCGACACCAACCTGACGGTGCTGATGGGCGGTGGCCGCAAGTGGTTCATCCCGAATCCGACTGCGTGTCCGGATCCGGACTGCGGTACTGCGACGGGCTTCAACGGATCGGCGCGCGGCAACACCACGGATTATGTGCTGCCGGCCGAGCTCTCGACCGGCTGGGGCGTCGCGACCGGCGCCCTGGATCCGGGCCGCGATCTCATCTCCGACTTCAGCGGCGCCGGCTGGTCCTACGCGGCCACTGCTAGCGACATGGCCTCGGCTCCGTTGAACCAGCCGCTGCTCGGACTTTTCTCGCTGTCCAACATGAACGTTGCTCTGGACAAGATCGACGGCCGGCGCGGGGCGACCACGCTGGTGAACGACTACGGCTTCCCGGACCAACCGATGCTCGACGAGATGACGCAGAAGGCAATCGATGTCCTCGACGCCCAGAGCCCGACCGGCTTCGTGCTGATGGTCGAGGCCGCCTCGATCGACAAGCAGGCTCACAACATGGACACCGAGCGCTTCATTCTCGACACCATCGAGTTCGACCGCGCGGTCGGCGTCGCCAAGGCGTACGCAGTGAGCCATCCTGACACGATCGTCATCGTGGCGGCGGATCACGAGTGTGGCGGCGTCGCGGTGATCGGCGGATCGCTGGTGACCGACGCCTCGCTCGCGACGCGCGCGACCAGCGGTCTGGGAGCGGCCCAGCTTCGCACCGGCGTCGTCGGGACCTACGAAGCGGCCGGCTTCCCGGCCTACGCGATCTCGCCCGATGGCTATCCCACCAGCACCAACGTCGATCGCCGCATGTTGATCGGCTACGGCGCCAACGCGGATCGATTCGAAGACTGGCGCACGAATCCGCAGCCGCTGCGGGACAGCCAGCAGCCGGGCAACGGCGTGGCTCCGCTGAACGGGTACCCGTCCGGTCCGTTGAGCCGGGACGTCGCGGGCAACTTCCAGGTCACCGGGCAGATCGCAGACGGGGTTGCCGCCCACACCGCGAATGACGTGCCTCTCTCGTCCTACGGACGAGGTTCGTCTCTCATCGGTGGCACGATGGACAACACCGACGTGTTCTTCGCGCTGATGCAGGCCGCCATCGGCGGTGCCAAGTAGAGCGGGAGGGTTCTGCCGCGACGTATCGTCGCGTGTCGCGGTGACCGCTTCTCGCCAGAAGGTCCCCCTCGGTTGAGCGCATCAACCGAGGGGGATTTTTCGTTTTGGAAGGTCCGTGATCAACCGTGGGCGGGGCGGGCGGCGCGGCGACCCAGCGCGATCAACAGCAGCGCAAGTACGCCGCGCGCGGCCCAGGGCACCGGCGCCGGCGGCGGGATGTCGTACACGATCCGCAGGGCCGGGCGGGTTGCCGGCGTAGTGATCTCCCGCGAGTCGATGCGGCGCGCGGTGCTGCCCTGGGATTCGTCGCCGCGCAGCACCCAGCCGAAGTTCTGCGCCGGCGTATCGAGCCAGCTCTGGACGTCGGCGACAAGGCCTGGGCTCGACGTCAGCGTGTAGCCGCCGACCCCGCCCAGCGTACTCGCGGTACTCGCGACGGCGACGAAGTCGGCGCCCGGAGCGCTCCATGTCTCTGTGGCGAAGAAGCGGTGCGACCAGGTCGCGTCGCTCGGCTGTGCGGGCGCCCCCGCGCCGGAGCGCTCACCGGCATCCGAGCCGGCCTCGCCCCAATCGGCGAGCGCACGGTGCAGCGTCGCGGGCAGCGGGTCGGCGAAGACTGCGCGCGAGACATGGAGCGTCAGCTCGACCTGTTCGACCTGCGCGCCGGCAGGCAGCGCGCCCGCGACGTCGAAGCGAAGTAACGCTCGCCGCGTGCTGGCCCCGCCCTGGGTCCCCGCGAACAGGAATCCCGCGCCGTTGCTGTTGCTCCCATTCTCCTGATAGATCGTGTTGTCGCGCACCGGCTGCAGGACGACCTCGTCGGCACCAGCGCCGAATGCCCAGGTTGCTCCCAACAGCGCCACGAGTACCGGGCGTTCCATGTAACCTCCTGCTTGATCGAAATGCTTCGACCATATCCGCAGCCGGCGGATCCCGTCTCGACGTTTTCACGACGTTCTGGAGGCCCGTGCGTCCCACGCGCGCCTCGATCGAGGGTTCCCCAATGGTGATGAGTTTCGTGCGATCAATCACGTCGGAGTGTCTGGCCCAGATCGTTCCGATCGGTGAGGGCCATCTTCATCGGGCCGCAAGCCAACACGTCGAGCACTACGACGGCGAGCGGAATTGTCCGGGGATCCGCAACCGTTTGATTCGAAGGTCGGCCGATTCAGGGCGAGCAAGCCGCCCGATCGTACGTTGGGAAAGGCTCGGCGGAATTCTGCGGTAATACCATCGCGTAGCGTAGGCCTCGGCCGAGTTTTGGCACACCACGCGGGCCAGCCCAGTTAGATCCAGCCGGATTGACCACCCGGGCTCTAGTCCTTTAATATTTCGATCATACTCGAAATGTAGGAATCAAGTGTGAAGCCGTTCGACGTCGTGGAGTCGCTATCCGCACTGGCGCACGAGCATCGGCTTGCGATCTATCGGTTGCTCGTCCAGGCGGGACCCGGTGGTATGTCCGCTGGCTCGATCGCCAACGAGCTTGGGCTTCCGGCATCGTCTTTCACATTTCACGTTCAGAACCTTCATCGAGCCCGTCTGATTTCGCAGCAGCGCGCCAGTCGACAAATCATCTATGCAGCCGACTTTGCAGTGATGAATGCACTGCTGGGGTATTTGACGGAAAACTGCTGCGCGAGCAGCGGCGAGTCTTGTGAGAAGCCGAGCAAGCCTGCTCGACCGCGTCGGGCGCGCAGGCGCAGTACCAAGCCCTAGATGAACTCGGAGAGTAAAAATGAAGAGATTTCATGTCCACGTCAGTGTTGATGATCTGGCTGCGTCCATTCGGTTCTACTCTTTGCTCTTCGCAGCCCAGCCCGCGGTGGTCAAGGACGACTACGCGAAATGGATGCTGGATGACCCGCGGATCAATTTTGCAGTGTCCAGTCGAGGCCGCGCCTCGGGAATCGACCATGTCGGTATTCAAGTCGAATCAGACTCGGAGCTTCGAGCGCTTCGGGGGCAGCTCGAAGCCGCGGACTCGGCGCTCGTCGAGCAATCCGAGACGACATGCTGCTACGCCAAAGGCGACAAATATTGGGTGACCGACCCGACCGGAATCGCCTGGGAGACTTATCACACGCTGTCGGATGCGCCGATGTACGGGGAAGATCTGATTCGGCCGACGGATGGGGCTTGCTGTGCTCCGGTTGCTTTGCGCGATCAAGGCTCCTCAGATCATTCGAGTCCCAAAGAGTCGTGCTGCAGTTGAGACTGTGAGATGAAACGATCACGATACAACGTGCTCTTCCTCTGCACGGGCAACTCTGCGCGCAGCATCCTCGCGGAGGCCATCCTCAAACGTGGGGGTGCCGTTCGTTTTCGTGCCTTCAGTGCGGGAAGTCGGCCCAAGGGCGAGGTGCATTCGATGGCGCTCGAGGTGCTTCGGGAGCGCGGCTATGACGTGAAAGGGCTGCGCTCAAAATCCTGGGAGGAGTTCGCTGGACCAGGGGGTCCCGAGCTCGACTTCGTATTCACGGTCTGCGACGCAGCGGCTGGTGAAACATGCCCGGTCTGGCCCGGACAACCCATGACGGCACATTGGGGGATCGAAGATCCGGCTGCCTTCGTTGGGGCAGAGGATCAGCGGCGCTGGATTTTTCGTCGCGCCTGCCTGGAGCTAGAGCGACGCATCGACCTCTTCACGAATCTCCGAATCGAGACGCTCGACCGGTTGAGCCTGCAATCACGGTTGAACGAGATCGGCAAGACGGGCATGGCGCCCGGCGAAGCGAACTGACGGGGTCGCTTGGCCATGCAAGGGATTAGCGGCGGCTGCCGGGGCGGGGCGTGATCGTCGGGTGCGTCAGACTCGAAATGGGCCACTGGAATCGATTTCCCCGCGGCTCCCGCCTGCTCCCTCCCGACCGACACAATTGAGCCGGCCGCTGCAGGCGTCGCCTTTGCCTTCCATCCGCTCGAGACGCACGTCGTCGAGCGATGGCTCTCGTGGCGGCGCATTTCCCCAAGGTCGGGCTCACGCAGCTGCTCGTAGGGCTTCACGCGTCGACTAACTGCCGGACGCGCGAGAGCGTCGGGTGCTAGAGCCTCTCGAATTTGGGGGAGACGCATCGCATGATGTTTAGGAGCTGGAATGCGCGGCACGATTCACCGCGGGCGGCATTCTGTTGGACGATGGTTGCGTTACTCGTTCCGTTGGTTGCGGCTTCGGCACCGATCAAACCGACGTCGGACGCGGGGAACGGTCCCGCCTCGGATCCCGCGACGCCGACTGTCTGGAAGCCCGCCGAGACCGCAGACGCAGTTCTCCACGGCGAGAACGTTGCCTGGAGCCGCTATTTGCACGACGCAGTGCACCTGCCCAAATGGCTCGACTTCGCGGTCGATCACCGCACGCGCTTCGAATTCCTCGATGACTCCTGGCGAAGCGGTGAGTCGCCGAAGCAGACCCAGATCCCGCAGCGCACGCGCGTCCGTGTTGGCATCGATGCGCCGGGCGGCGTCCGCCTGCTCGGCGAGTTCCAAGACGCGCGCGTCTGGAACGATCGGCCGAACGACTTCACGAACAACGAGGTCGACCACCTCGACGTGCTCCAGCTCTTTGCGTCGACGACGCGGAGGAACCTCTTCGGAAAGGGCCTCCGCTTCGACGGTCACGCGGGACGCCTGACGCTCAATCTCGGCTCGCGGCGGCTGCTGTCCCGAAACGACTTCCGAAATACCGTGAACGCGTTCGATGGCATCCATCTCCAGCTCGGAGGCGACGAGCAGTTGTGGCGCGTGCGCGCCCTCTACACGCTGCCCGTCGCGATCCGGGACAGCGACCTCTTCAACAACCGGTTTTCATCGCGGCGTCGCTTCTGGGGGGTTGCCTTCGAGGATTTGCGCAATCCATGGCTCCAGATCGACCTCTACTATCTTGGCCTCGAGGATCGGCCGGGGAATCGCAGCTACCGGACCTACGACCTGCGCGTCCATCGCAAGCCCGCGCCATCGCAGATCGACTACGAAGGCGAGGTTGCGGCGCAGTTCGGTGACCGCCGGACGGCGGCCCAGGGCGCGCTCGATCAGTCCGCATGGATGGTGCACACCGAGCTCGGCTACGACCACTGGTGGAAGGGCCATTATCTACAGAACGTTGCGAACGTTCGAACGAGGGGCGACTCGGACTATTTCTATCTCCAATCGCGCGTGAAGTTCTAGGGGATTGGACGACCGGGGAGAAATCCGCAGGCGAGCCCGTCCCGTAGTGCGCCAAAGCTCGGCCGAGTCAAATCGACTGTCACCGCACCATGGGTGCGGGATTGCCTTGCGAGTTTCCCTGTTCCTTGAATCGAATTCCCTGTTCGAGCCAATAAACTCCCAGTTCCTGGTCGTAGGAAATTTATCGCCAACCCATTGGAAGGACACGGGAATATTGACCTCCGAGACGCCGGAAAGGCCCGAGATTCGAGAAATTCCCTGTTCTTTCCCTGTTAATCAGGGAATCCGAGCAGAGAAGCGTTTTTGAGCGACTGTCTCCACCCGGGCGGGGACCTTTCGGGCGATCGCCTGGCGCCGACGGTGCTGAACCTCGCGCTCGCCGCCAACGATCTCACCATGACCTCAGGAATGGGCTCGGGAAGTGCCGTCCGCGAACACTGCACGCTCGTTCTGCCGCAGGGCCGGCAGCTCGATTCGATCGTGCTCCTCTCGGCGAACATCGACTGCGCCGCTTCCTTCATCGGCGTCCGGGCCGGCTCGACCTTCACCGAGCGGGCGACGGGCACCAATGTCGCGAACCTGTTGGGCTGGCATCACTTCGCGGAGAGCGATGCGGGCACCGATATTCTCGACCACATCGCGACCGGCCTCGGTGCCCAGGGCTTCGTCCCTCCGCTCGGAAACGGGTACTACACCTTCTGGGCCCAGGACTTCGGCTTCCAGGCGGACTACTCGATGCGCTTCAGCATCTCGCCGGTTCCGGAGCCCGGACTGGGATCGCTGGTCGGCGTCGGCCTGTTGGGATTGGGCGCTTGCTCGCGCCGGCGCCATCTCGCGGTGAAGACGACCGCCGGGCGCACCTGACCCCGGGGCATTTTCGCGGGACACGGTTGGCGTAGACTGCGCAGGGTCGCTCGAATGCCCGAGCGCTCGTGCCGGGTGGCGCGCTGTCCGACCGGTTCCGCGAAG
>JANNQH010000951.1:0-3443 GCA_031400655.1 Deltaproteobacteria bacterium
GCCTGCACGTCGCGAAACGCAGCCTCGAGGATTTCCGGCGAGTGGTGATGACGGCGACTGATCGCCCAGGAGGCATAGCCCGAGAGCCGCTTGCCGCGGAAGGCAGCGAGGCCCGGGTGGGCGAGGCTCGTCGCGTGCCAGTCCGAAAGATGGGCGAATCGGATCTGCGTGCTCACGAAAGCGCTTTCCTCGCGCCGCCCGGCCGTCATGGAACCGGAAGCGCCGTGCACCACTCTCTCTGCATCCAGCTCTTAATCCGGAAGGCTGGGCCGACCAGGTCGACGCCCCTTCGCAGGGGCGTGTGATAGCCTCGTTCGCGCTCGATCGAAAGCAGCGTCGGGCACGGCGGCAGCGCGGAATCGACCGGCAGAAGACCGCGGCGCGAGCGATCGAAGACATCCGAGGGGGCTGAACGTTGCGCAGGAAATCGGGGCCAGGCGGTCGAGTCCGGCCCAGTCGCGACGGTCTGCGTGCGGCGTTCCGGGCGATTTCACTCCTCGCGCTGACTGCTCTCGCCCTCGCCGCGCCCGAGCAGGCATTCGCCCAGGCCGCGGCTGCGGCCGCGTCGCCGGCAAGGCCCGCTGCGCAAACGACCGGCGTTCTCGACCCCAAAGCGCGGCTGCTCCCGGGCGATTCTGCGAGCGAGTACTGGACGCTCTTCGTCGAGCTCGACAGCGGCCACCGCATCACCCAGCGCTTCCTG
This sequence comes from Deltaproteobacteria bacterium, assembly GCA_031400655.1. GTDB lineage: Bacteria > Myxococcota_A > UBA9160 > UBA9160 > UBA4427 > UBA4427. Next base: position 704 of record JANNQH010000951.1, read on the forward strand.
ATTACCAACGCCGGCCCCGGCGACCAGAGCGCCGTCGCCGTCGGCCACCTGGTCGAGAACGGCCGCCCGCCGTACCGCTATGTGAACGGCCGGCGAAGCGACGCCTGGACGCTCTCCCCAGACCGGCTCTTTCTCGACATCGCCGCGAGTCACCTCGATCTGCACCGCCCGAAAGGCGCGCTGAAGATCACCAAAGACGACATCGACATCCGCCTCGAGTTCGACCTCTCCGACAAAGTGTTCGCCGGCCGCGTTCCCGCCGCGCAGCTCCCGAGCCGTTATTTCGTCGACGTGCTCGCCGTCGGTGCGGTGACGCAGGGCACACTCAAGGCCCCCTGGATGGTGACTCGGCTCGCCGTAAAGGGGCGGACCTGGCTCATCCACACCTGGACCCCCGACGACGAAGCTGTCCTCCTCGACCGCCGCGTCGACGCCTTCGGGCGCTCGGGAGACACGCTTTTCTATGGACTCCAGGTCACAGACGGCGGCCAATTCGCCGGTGCCTGGCAGCTCCTCTCGCGCCCGGTCGTGCGCCCTGGAAAGGGCAAGATTGAATCTCGAATCAGCTTCCCCGCGCGCTGGCAGGACGGAAGCTCGCTCCTCTCCGGCCAGCCAGGGGTCGGATTTCCAGTGCCAGACCGCTTCCTGATCTCCGGGAAAGCCAAATCGGGTGAAATCCGCCTCAGCCACGAATGGTTGCGCTTTGATCCGCTCGACGTGATTCCTCAGCCATTTCGCTGGTTCATCCGAAGATCTTCCCAACCCCAGGAGGTCTGGGCGGACACCCGGATCGCGGTTAGCATCCGCCGCGCGCTGGAAAACCCATCCCTCCCCCCATCCAGTGAAGCTGAGCGTGTTTCGAACTCACAACGGGAGACCGAAGACGAGACTGCGGAAATCAATGTGACGGGTGTGGCATCCATCACATTCATGAATCCGATCGATCGCCGTTAAGTCCACGCGAGCCAGGTCCCGTTATTCGGGCCGGCCGCCAGAGGACCGATCGAGTCCCGAGCTTCCCTCACGTACGGGGACCCATTTGAGAATCGGTGTCGTCAACAACCTGCGCGCCGGCAAGAGCCAGGAGCAGGTGGGCAGCATGCTCGCATTCCTGGGAAGCCATCCTGACGTGCTCCACGTCGAAACGGAGAGCGCCGGCGTCATGCCGGAGGCCCTGGCGGAATTGGCTGCCAAGGAAGTCGACCTGCTGGTCATCAACGGCGGCGACGGGACCCTCCAGAACGTCCTGACCGAGATCCTCTCGACCAACGCCTTCGGCGACCGTCTGCCGCTGGTGGCCCCGCTGCGCGCGGGCCGCACCAACATGAGCGCGATGGATCTCGGCGCGGACCGCAATTCCCTGCGCGGCCTCACCTCGATGCTGGCCGCCGCCCGAGAGGGCCGGATCGCCGAGCGGGTCGAGCCACGGCGAGTGCTCCGCGTGGCCTACGGCTTCGGGCTCCAGCGCACGGCCCAGTACGGGATGTTCTTCGGTGCGGGCGTGATCAAACGCGCCATCGAGCTGAACCACCGCCTCTTCGACCAGGACGGCCAACGCAGCGTGGTCGAGGGTGTCCCGGGCGCAACTCTCGTCACCGCCGGCCTGCTGGGCCGGATCATCACCGGCGACCAGTCCGGCATCCTGACCCCCGACAAGGTCCAGATCCTGCTCGACGGCGAGGAGCTCCATCAGGGCGAGTACCACCTCGTGATCGCCTCGACCCTCTCGCGCCTGTTCGCCCGCATGCGCCCGTTCTGGGGCAAGGGTCCGGGCGGCGTCCGGTTCACCGCCATCGCAGCGCCTTGCGAGAAGATCGGCAAGGCGGCGATCGGCATGCTCCGCGGCCGCCCCTCCGACTGGGTGACCCCCGAGACGGGCTACACGAGCCGCAACGTCGACCACGCGGAGCTCCGCATGAGCTGCGGCTTCACCGTCGACGGCGAGCTCTGGCAGCCCGATCCGGACCGCAGCATCGCGCTCTCCGCAGAGCGGGTCGTGCACTTCGTCCGAGCGTGAGCGAAGCGCTCGAAGGCCTCGAAGCGATCGTCGCCGCAGAGCTCGCCCTGCCCGTCCGGCCGAGCGTCGACTGGCTGGCGCGTGAGCTCGCGACGCACCACGGCGACACCGTCGTCGGCGTGCTCTTCTACGGCTCGTGCCTGCGCCAGACCACGGACGAAGGTGTGCTCGATTTCTGGCTCGTGGTCGACGACTACGGCCGCGCCTATCGCAGTCGCCTCCAAGCCTGGACCAATCGCCTGGCCCCGCCCAATGTGTTCTATCTCGAGCGCGAATTCGAAGGCCGCACCCTCCGCACCAAGTACGGCGTGATCGACCGGAGCGCATTCGAGCGCGGGACCTCGTTCCGAGCGCTTCAGCCCTACGTCTTCGCCCGCTTCGCCCAGCCCGCCCGGCTGCTCGCCTGCCGAGACGACGAGGCACGGCGTTATTTCGTCACCTGTGTCGCCCGCTCGATCCTGGTCATGGTGGGACGCCTGGTCTTCCTGCTCCCGCGGCGCGCGGGCTGGCTGCGCTTCTCGCTGGCCGCCTTCTGGCACGAAGCGTTTCGGCGCAGCTACGACAGCGAGCGCCGCCCCGAAGCGGAAGAGACGATCCGCGGTTTCTATCTCGCGAACGCCGACCGCTATGACGAAGTCGGGATCCGATCGATCCGCTGGCTCGCCGCCGCCGGCTGGCTCGGGAGCGTCACCGAACATCCGCGTTCATTCGCCATCAAGATCG
>JANNQH010000952.1:0-13426 GCA_031400655.1 Deltaproteobacteria bacterium
AGGACCTGCGCGATCTCCGCGAGGGTGGGGCCCGGCGTGAACCAATCCGCAGCGAGCGGGAGCTCGAGGCCGCGGCCGAGGCCCATGAAGAGCTCCATCGTCATCAGCGAATCGAGTCCAAGGGCGTCGAGGCGGAGCGCGGGATCGAGCTCGTCACGGCGCTCCGTTCCGAGACCGAGAACACCGGCCAGCTCCTCGCGAACGTGGCGCAGGAGCGCGACACGGCGCTCGGGCGGCGTGAGGGCGAGAAATCCTGCGCGGTCGAACGCTCGAATCTCGGCGGCAGCGGGCCCCGCGCTGAGCGACGCGAGCAGCGGCGAGGGTGCGCGCGCCAGGCGCTCGGATTGCTCGGAGGGGGACATCAGCACGAGCTGATCGCGGCTGGCCAGCGTTCGCCAGACCCGCTCGAAGGCCCGCACCACGCTCGCCGCGGTCGCATCTCTTCCGAGGCTCAGTCCGAGCGCACGCGCCCCTTCGATTCCGGCGGCTCCGGCGATTCCAGCATCTCCGGCCCGGGCGCCGGAGAGCGACAGCCGATCGACCCAGAGCCTCGCCTCCCAGGCACGGTCGCGATCTGCCTCGCCGCTCACGCCCTCGCGCAGCGAGATCAAGATGCGATCGGCGGCGGGCGATTCCGCCATGCGGTGGCGCAGGGGGTCATGGCCGGGAGCGGATTCGTCCGACACGTGGATCCACACATCGGCCGAGACGTCCGCGGAGTCCGTCCCGCCGGAGAGCGAGTCGAGCAGGGTCAGCTCGGCGGCGCCGTGTGCCAGCAGCCAATCGGCGAGCGCCGACCGCGCGGCAGCGACGCGCGCAAGTCCGGACTCACCACTCACGATGAATCGGCGCGCCTCGATTGTGGTCGCCTCGTGGTCGGAGGACCGATCGATTGCGACCGCATCGGCGCCGGCCAGCTCCACGACGACGCGACCCGTATGGCGATTCTGGGTCATGAAGCGAAGGGCCCGCGCCGTCTCGGAGACAGGAAATCGCGTGAGGGGGATCGACTCGAGGGTCCCCGCTTCGAAGTCGGCCATCAGCTCGCAGAGCCGACCGCCGATGCCCTTCGCGTCGAAAGCGAGCGAATCCAGGCAGTCGACCGGGAGATAGCTTCGATTCGAGCCCAGGCGCAGCGCGCCGAGCTCCGGGCGCTCGAATCGCTCTCGCGGGCACAGATCGACATAACGACCCCCCGGCGCGAGCGACGCGAGGCGCGCATGCAGCGCCGGCCCCGACTCGGCGCTCACGATCACGTCGAAGCGAAGCGCGTCGTCCGCCGCCTCGTCGCCCTCGCGGTTTCGGAGCGTGTCCGCGCCGATCGCATCCTCGCCGTCGAGGACACAGACGCCCTGCTCGACGAGCGCAGCACGGCGCGCGGGCGTGCTCGCCGTCGCGTAGACCTCGGCGCCGAGAGCGCGAGCGCGGCCGACGAGCGAAAGCCCGACGCCGCCGCCTGCCGACACGACGAGCACGCGCTCACCGATTCGCACACGCGCCACCTCACAGAGCAGCTGGCGCGCCACCAGCCCCGGCCACGCGACGCTCGCCGCCGAAGCAAAGTCGAGCCGCGGCGGCAGCACGGCGACGGACCGGCGCGGGAGCGCGATCTCGCGCATCAGCGCGCCGGGCCGGATTCCGACGACGCGCTCGCCGACTGCGAGATCCGTCACGCGGCTCCCGACCTCGAGCACGACGCCCGCGAGATCGAGCCCCGCAAAATTCTCGTTCTGCGCCTGGCCGAGCTCCCCTCGGCGTCCGAGCCCGAGGCCCGTGAGCACATCGAAGGCCGTCAGCGCAGCGGCCCGGACTTCGACGAGCACCTCGTCCGGCGCGAGCGCACGCGGCGCACAGGCCACGAGCGCCACCGCGTGGCACCCCTCACCGCCCGTCACGACCGCGCGGAAATTCTCGGCACCGGCCGCGCGCCGCAGCGCGCTCCCCGCCAAACCTGCCGCAGCGCCCGGCTCGCAGATCGCGGTGAGCCGGGGAACCCGAGCCCCGTCGCTTGCCATCACGAATTGCCGCTCGAGCCCCGGCCGCCCGACGAGCGAGGCGAGCCAGACGACGTCCGCCACGGCGAGCTCGCGCTGTGCATCGAAGAGCCGGCACTGCTGCATCTCGGCGCAGCTCGCGAAGGTGTCGATCTCGCGCGCCACGCGGCGCCCGAGCCGCAGCTCGCGGGTCCCTTCGCCAGCCCGCGGCTGGAGACCGCGCGTGGCGATCCAGATCTGCGCCGCGTCGACCGTGTGCTCGCGAATCGCGACTGCCCACTGACCGACCCGGAACTCGCGCTGGAAGGCCGGCTCGGGCGGCGCGTCCCCCGACGGCTCGGCCCACGCGAGCAGCAGGAAGCCGAAGCGACCATCTCCGGTGGCCCGCAGCAGGCGGACCAGGGGCTCGAGGTCCTCGACCTTCTCGCAGAAGCGGATCTCGACGCCTTGCTTCTCGAGCTCCGAGGCGAGCCAGGCCGCATTCGCCTCGGAGTCCGAGACGACGATGAAGCGCGCAACCTCGCGCTCGCTCTCGAGCAGCGCGAGATCGGCGGCCAGCCACTCGATCCGGTGCCACTCGCTCGCGGCGGCCCCCGCTCGGGCGGCCCGCGCCGGAAGGGCTTCGGCCCGCAGGCCCCGGATGCGCCCGAGCAGCGCGCCTTTTCGATCGAAGAAATCGAGATCCGCCACGAGCTCGCCCGCGGCCAGACGCTCACCATCCCTCGCCGTCCGGCGGCGTGCCCGACACAGACAATCGCTTCCCAATCCGCCCTCGAGCTCGACCGACTCGAGCGAGACGACCCGGATCGCCGCCGGCGAGTCGAGCAGCGCCCCGACCATCTGGAAGGCCGACTCGACGAGCTGCGGGTGGGCGTGATAGGCGTACCACTCGGACTCGATGCTGCGGGGTAGCATCAGCTTCCCGACGACACCCTTCCGATCCGCCGAGCCCGCTTCGCACTCGAGCTCCCGCAGCACACGGCCCTTCGACCCCGGCGTGACGCCACAGCGCTCGAGGGCCGCGTAGTAGTCGTCGATCAGGAGCCCAGCGTTGCCCTCGCGCTCGAGCGGATCGCCGCCCGCGTCCGCGACCCGCGCCGTCTCCGCGATCGGCAGCGGCTCGATCCGGGCGGTCGCGTGCAGACCAAAGGCGTCACCGGCCCCGGCGCGGCTCGCGATGCGAAGCTCCGAGCCCGAACGGCCGTTTTCTCGGACGACGACCTGGACGGCGCGGCGGCCCTCCGTTCCGAGCTCGAGAACGCGCGTCGACTCGAGTCCCGTCACGCGAATGCGGCGCCCGGGCCAGAGCGCGTGCCCGGCGGCCAGGGCGAGCTCGACGTGCAGGGAGGCGGGCGCGCGAGGCCCCGTCGATCCCGCGCTGCCGGCCGCGTCGCGGGTCTCGACGAGGAAGCTCCCGCTATCGATGTCGAGGGGGAAGTCCCAGCTGTGCAGTCGGGGGTCGAGGGAGGAGTCCGTGCGCAGGCCGAGCAGCGGATGGACCGGGCGGAAGCTGTCGACGCGGCTTCGCTCGCTGAAGAAATAGCGCTTTCGCTGATAGGCGTAGAGCGGAAGGTCGACCACCCGCCCCGAGGGCCACAGCGCCGCGAAGTCGATCGGATGGCCGCGCACGACGAGCTCGGCCAGCGACAGCAGGAGACTTCTCTGCTCGTCCTCGGCGCGGCGCAGCGAGGAGACATAACGCGGGGCGTAACCGAGGGACTGCGCCGTCTCGTCGATCGCCCGGGGCAACACCGGGTGCGGGGACACCTCGAGGAAGATCTCGCCGCCCCCTTCGAGCGAAGCGGCGAGGCCGCGATCGAAGGCCACGGGCTCCCGCAGGTTTCGCAGCCAGTAGTCGGCGTCGAGCTCCTCGCCACGCTTCGAGACACCATCGACCGTCGAATCGATCGCGATCGCGGCGGGTCTGGCCGCGACCTTCCCGAGCGCGCGTCGGAAGGGCTCGAGCAGGGGATCCATGTGAAAACAGTGTGAAGCGAAATCGACCTCGAGGTGGCGCGCGAAGACGCCCTCCGCTTCGAAGGCGGAGACGGCGGCGAGGACCGCCTCGGTATCCCCGGACAGGATCGTCGTCGACGGCGAGTTCGAGCCGGCGACCTCGACACCCGCCGGCCAGTCGGCGAGGCGCCGTGTCACCGCCTCGCGGCCGAGGGATACGACCGCCATCGTCCCGCGCCCTGCAGCACGCGCCACGATGAGACCACGCTGACAGGCGAGCCGCGCCATGTCTTCGAGCGGGAGCGCTTCGGCGACGTGTGCGGCGGCGATCTCGCCCATGCTCTGACCGAGCACGCGTTGCGGATGCACGCCGAAGCTCCGCCAGAGCGCAGCCAGCGCGACCTCGACCGCTACGAGCACCGGCTGCACCACGTCGAGGCGAGTCGTCCAATCCGCTCCGACCCCGCCTTCGCGTACGTCGCGTCCCTCGAGCACCGCCCGCAGCGACCACTCGACGTGCGCCCGATAGGCGGCGTCGATGCGGTCGATCGACGCGCCGAAGACGGGCTCGCGCTCGAGCAGCGTTCGACCCATGCCGAGCCACTGCGATCCCTGGCCCGGGAAGACCATCACCAGAGCCTTCGCGCCGGCGGCGCCGAAATGACCGGTCCGGAGATCGGGACTCGCTTCACCCGCGAGATAGGCGTCGAGGGCCTGGCGCGCTTCGTCGGTCGTGCGCGCCACGACGCACAGGCGATGCGCACGCAGGCTGCGGCGACGCGCGAGGGTGTAGGCGAGGTCGCGCAGATCGAGCTCGGGTCGCGCGACGAGCAGGTCGCGGATCTTTTCGACCGTCTCGTGGAGCGCGTTCGCGTCGTGGGCCGTGATCGGAAGCAGCACGGGGCGCACGGCGCTCGCCCGCGGCGGTCGCTCGAGCTCGGGCGGTGCCTCGAGCACGAAATGGGCGTTGGTGCCGCTGATGCCAAAGGAGTTGACGCCGACGAGGGGGCGCTCGGGAAAGGGCCAGGGCTCGCTTTCGCGTTGGACCTGGACCTTGATCTCGGCCCAGGGAATCATCGGGTTCGGCGTCTCGAAATGGAGCTGCGGCGGAAGTGTGCGGTGGCGGATCGCGAGACAGGCGTTGATCAAGCCGGCGATGCCCGAGGCGGATTCGGTGTGGCCGAGATGGCCCTTGATCGACGCGACGCGGAGCGGGCGGTCGGGCGCGCGGCCGGGGCCCATCACGTCGGCGAGGGCGCCGATCTCGACGGGATCACCGATCATCGTCCCGGTGCCGTGGGCCTCGACATAATGAATATCGGCCGGTGACACGCCCGCCATCGCATAGGCGTCGCGCATCGCCTGGGCCTGGCCTTTACGGCCGGGCGCCATCATGTGGCCGCCGTCGCGGCCGTCGGCGCTGATGCCGCTACCGCGAATCACCGCGTAGATCGGATTGCCCGCCGCAATCGCGTCCGAGAGCGGCCGCAGCACGACGACACCGGCGCCCTCGGCGCGCACGAAGCCGTCGGCCGACGCGTCGAAGGCCTTGCACGCCCCCGACATGGAGAGCATGCCGCTGCGCGAGAGCGCAATGTTGCCCTCCGGCGAGAGGAAGAGATTCGCCCCGCCCGCGATCGCCATCTTCGACTCGCCGCGCCTCAGGCTCTCGCAGGCGAGGTGGGCGGCATAGAGGGAGGAGGAGCAGGCGGTGTCGAGAGTGAGGCTCGGGCCGGTCACGCCCAACAAGTACGAGATCCGGCCCGAGAGAACGGCGTGGGACATGCCACCGACGGTGAAGACGTCGTGGCCGCGGAAGACGGCGGCCTCGCCGAGCACGCCTGCGCGCTCGCGCGAATAATCCTCGGCCATGTAGCCGAGTATCACGGCGACCCGCTCGCCCAGGATCGACTCCGGCGGGATACCCGCGTCGTCGAGGGCGTCCCAGGTCACCTCGATCAGCAGCCGCTGCTGCGGCTCCATCGTGAGCGCATCGCGGGGCGCGATCCCGAAAGCCTCGGGATCGAAGAGCTCGGGGTGCTCGAGGAAGCCGGCCTTCTTCGATGAGATCTTGCCCGGAATCCGCGGCCGCGGATCGTAGAAATGGTCGATGTCGTAACCGAGCTCGATGCGGTGGCGGGGGGCGTCGCGGACCGTGTTGCGGCGGCTCCGGACCAGCTCGTAGAGCTCGGCCGGACCGCGCACGTCCGCATAACGACAGCCGATACCGACGATCGCAATCGGTTCCGGGAGCACGCTCACGAGGCCTTCCCGTTCACGAGGAGGAGGCGGCCTTCGTCACCCGGTGCCACACGAGCTTGCCGACCGGGGCATCACTGCCCACCGTGAGGGATTGGGTCAGGAGCTCGAGGCGGTCGCCGTCGATCTTGAACCAGCGCTCCTGGATCGTGCCCGTCCAGACTTCCAGGGAGCTCACCTCGACGAAATGCCGGATGCGGTCACCCGTCACCTCGAAGCCGCCGGTGTAGGCCATGAACTGGTCGTAGCTGCTGGTCTTGGCCGCGGCCTCGAGGTCCGCGCCCTGGATCCGGCCGCGGGCCGCGTTCATGAAGGCGGCGGACATGAAGCCATCCGCGTTGTAGAAGAGGTAGCCAGTCAGCTCATGGCCATAGGGATGGAGCGTCTTTCCATCCTTCATCTGGAGCTCGAAGGCGTCGAGCTTCCAGGAACCGATCAACGGATGTTCGCCTTGCATTCCACCCCCCAGAGAGTCGGGGCGACACTAGTTGAGCGAGATCCGAGGGCAATGCGACTCATCCGACTCCAAGCGCCCCTCAGTCCGAGATCGGACCATGGAGGCGCTCGAGTCGGACGAACGTCACGCTCGCGTCACGCGAAACAGTCGGCAGCGAGGGCGATCGAGCGAGTGTTCCCGCTCGCGTCAGCGCTGCTCGATCGGCACGTAGTGCCCGTCGCTGCGGCCGATGTAGCGGGCACGCGGCCGGTAGATGCGATTGTTGTTGTACTGCTCGATGATGTGGGCACACCACCCGGCGACCCGGCTCGCTGCGAAGATCGGCGTGAAGAGGTCATCCGGAATCCCGAGCGCGTTGTAGACGGTCGCCGAATAGAAATCGACGTTCGGGATCAGGCCCTTCTTCTCGCCCATCAGCTTCTCGAGCTTCTGGCTCATGCGGTAGAACTCGGGCCGGCCGATCTCGCTCGTCAACCGCTCGCTCATCGAACGCAGGATCTTGGCCCGGGGATCGCCGTTCTTGTAGACCCGGTGGCCGAAGCCCATGATCTTGTCGCCGTGCTCGAAGGAATTGGCCAGGAAGGCATCGATCGCATCCTCGCTCCCGATCTGACGCAGCATCGCCATCACGGCTGCGTTGGCGCCGCCGTGGAGCGGGCCCTTGAGCGTCCCGATCGCCGCCAGCACCGACGAGTACATCCCGGACAACGTGCTCGCCGTCACGCGGGCCGAGAAGGCCGAAGCGTTGAGCTCGTGGTCCGCGTGCAGGATCAGGCAGACGTCGAAGTCCCGCTCCTGGGAGGCCGTCGGCGCCTTGCCGGTGATGCCGCGCAGGATGTTCCAGGAGATCGATTTCGTCGGATCCGCCTCGATCGGCCAGCGGCCGTTGCGCGCCTGCTCGTAGGCGCCGACGACGAGGCCGATGCGCGCGGTGAGGCGAACCGCCTTGCCCACCGCCGCGGTGTTGTTCATGATGTTGGCCTCGGGATCGTGGAGCGTGAGACCCGCGACGACGGCGGACAGGAAGTCCATCGGGTGCACCTTCTTCGGCATCCCGAGCAGCCACACGCGCATCTCGTCCGGCAACGTCATGCTGCGCGCGAGGCGTCCGCGGAGATTCTCGAGCTCGCCGGCATCGGGCAGCGTTCCGAACCAGAGAAGGTGGATGACCTCTTCGAAGGTCGCATTCTCGGCCAGGTCCTCGATCGTATAGCCGCGGTAGATCAGCGTCGTGCCGTCGATCGTGCTGATCGCGCTCGAGCAGGCGATCACGCCCTCGAGGCCTCGATCGATGGCGCCCTCGTAATCATTTCCCTTCGGCGGGTTCGGCGTATTCGCCATGACAGGATTTCCCATGGGCCGGCTCGGCCTTCTCGAATGATTCGCATACCGGTCACGAGCGGCCGCGACCCCGCGGCGGCCCTGGCTCCGCGTCATTGCGCGTCCCCGGAGCCGAAGATTAACCGCCCCGGACGAAAATTCTTCAGTCCCGGCGAAACTCGCCCTCATCGGTGAGAACGGGGCGCTGCTCGCCTCCGGAGGAGGGCCGGACCGAGAGCGGCCCGAGCGGCGGGAGCGGCGGGACGACGCCGGGCGTCGCGAGCTCGGGGACCCGGCGCAGGAAGCCGAGCATCACGGCGCGAACCAGTGTCGAGACCACGAAGATCGCGGCGAAGCCCGCCGGCCCGGGTCCGAACCAGCGCAGGATCCCGCCCCCGACGGCGCTCCCGATCACGATCGCCGACGCGTTCGCCAGGTTGTAGAGCGTCAGCACGCTCGTCTGACCGTGGGGCGGGATGCGCTCGAAGAAGGAGAGCAGCGAGGCCAGCTCGAAGGCGGCCCAGGCGACGCCGGAAAAGAGCTGAAGGACGAACAGCCAGGCGAAATTATCCGTGAAGAGCCACTGGATCGGCAGCGTCGCAATCGCGCAGCCTGCCTGCCAAAGCACCCTCTTGGTCCCCACGCGCCGGACGTAGCGTCCGAGGGCCGGGAGCGTGAAGACGCGGGCGCCGAAGGCGGCGGCGACCAGCACGGTGAACTCGAGGTAGGAGAGCTCGAGCTCGGCCAGCATGTACGGCGTGAAGAACGGGGAGGCGACCGAGACCCCCATCTGGAAGGTCAGCAGGAAGACGAGCAGCCGTCCGTGGCCCCCCGTCCGGACATGTCGGCTGATGACGGCGGGCGAGATGCTGGTGTCGCCGACCTCGAGCGTGCGGGGCTCGCGCTGCGAAAACAGGAATGCGGTCGACACCACGCGGGCACACAGCGCGAGAGCGAAGATCAGGGCATAGGCCTCGAACTCCGCACCGCTCCCCTTGCCGAGCTGGAGGATCAGTCCGCCGCCGACGAGCGAGAGGACGAGAGCCAGCTGGGCAGCGCGGGCGCGATTCGCAAAGAAGGCCGGGCGCAGCCGCTTCGGCACCAGCGAGCTCGCCCAGGTCGTCCAGGCCGGCACCGTCGACATCCCGAGTCCCCAGTAGACGGAGGCGACGAGAAAGAGCAGCGCGAGATCCATCTGATAGGCGAGCGCCGCGATGACGAGGGGCACGAAGCAGAGCGCCTGCAGCCCCGCGCAGAGCACGATCCAGCGCCGATGGGAGTCGAGCACGCCGACCGCGGCGGGCGACGCGAGCTGAAGCAGCGCGCCCGCGAGCATCGGAACGGTGGCGACGAGGCCCGCGGTGACGTCGCCGTGACCGAGTGCGAGGGCGAAGGCCGGGAGATAGGCCTCGCCGACGCCGACCATCACACTGGAGGCGACGCCGTCCCCGAGCATCGCCCGCAGATCGCGCCTCAGTTGCGATGGGCGTGCCGTAATCGGTCCGGTCAGCATCGCGGTCAATCCGCCAGGATCAGGCCGTGGGGGATCTCGTCGCGGTTCTGTGCTGCGGGCGGCAGCGGGTGGGCCAGCATCGCGCCGCAGCGTTCGATGGCCTTTACGATCCCGTCCGCTGCGTGGCCCGCGCGGATTCCGGCGAGCACGAACGCGACGACGTCCTCCCACTTCTCGTCGGGGCCCAGGGCGCGGTCGATCGCCTCGTCGCCGAGCACGACCACCCGATGTTCGAGGAGCGAGACGTAGATCAGGATTCCGGTCCGCGACTCGGTCCGCCGTGCGACATGCTGCACGAAGGCAGCGAGGGCACCCCGCTCCGCCGCAAGCTCGAGCTCCTCCTCCCGGACACACAGCCTTCGCATCCCGTCATGCAGGCAGGCCCCGTGCGCCGCAGCGACGGCCGCGCACTGCAAGACGAAGAGCTCGAGCAGACTGAGCGCCGGCGCGAGCCATCCCGCAACCAACAGGACGACTGCCGCCGCGAACGCTGCGAGCCGCCACGCTGCCGCGGGAAATAGATCCGACCGCCCGACGACCTGGACGACGATCTCGCCCGAAGTGTCCGCTTCCGCCACCCGCACCGCAGCCTCGATACGCTCCCGAGCCTCCGGACCGATCAAACGCGAGGGCCGCATCTACCAGCTCCCCGAGGCGCCACCGCCTCCAAAGCCACCGCCGCCACCGCCGAAGCCTCCGCCCCCGAAGCCGCCGCCACCCAACCCACCGCCGCCAAAACCTCCGCCGAGGCCGCCCGGCCCGAAGACACGCGGTCCGCCACGGAGCCCGCCGCTCGGGCCCCCGGCCGAAAAGACGAGGGACAGGACGACTGCGGCGAGCGCTGCGAAGATCGCAGCGGGAAGGGCGAAGGTGAAGAACCAGGCAGCGAGGGCCGCGAGCAGACCGCTCGCGACGGGGGCCAGCCCGCGCCGGCGACGGGCGAATTGACTGCCGAGAAAGACGCCGAGGAGCGTCGCGATCAAAACACCGTGAGCGACGGCCGTGCCACCGCCTCGATGTCCCCGGGCCCATTCGTCCGCCGCCTCTGGCGCGGCGGGCATGGGCTCACCGCGGGCGGCCGCGATCAACGCCTCGACGCCGGCGCGCACGCCATCGCCCATCGCGCCAACCCGGAAGCGCGGAATCATCTGGTCCCGCAGGATGCGTGCCGCGAGCGCATCGGGCACGACGCCTTCGAGGCCGTAGCCGACTTCGATGCGCGCCTTGCGGTCCTCGGCTGCGACGATCACGAGGATCCCGTTGTCGAGGTCCGCCTGGCCGATCTTCCAGGCCTCGGCGACGCGCAGCGAGTAGTCTTCGATCGCCTCGCCCTCGAGACTCTTCAGCGTGAGCACGACGATCTGGTGGCGGGTCTCGCGCTCGAAGCCCTCGAGCTCGGCGACCAGCGCGCTCTGCTCGGCGGTTGAGAGGATTCCCGCGTCGTCGTGGATACGCGCCGTGAGCGGGCGTACTGCGACCAGCGCTTCGCTGGCGAGCGGAAAGAGAACGCCCATTGCGAGCAGCGCGGCGCCCAGCACGGCGCGCAGCCGGGCCGCAGCGAAGCGATTCAGAACTGGACCTCCGGCGGCTTGTCGCCGACGTCGGCTCGCGCCTCGAAGGTGGGCTTCGGCCCGGCGCCGATCAGCTTGGCGGTGAGGACGGCCGGGAAGGAGCGGACGAGGGTGTTGTAGCCCTGGACGCTCTCGATGTAGCGGCCGCGGGCGACGGTGATGCGGTTCTCGGTGCCCTCGATCTGGGCCTGCAGATCCCGGAAGGCCTCGGTCGCCTTCAGCTGCGGATACGCCTCGGCGACCGCGAAGAGCCGGGACAGCGCGCTCGTCAGCTGGCCCTGGGCGTCCATGAATTTCTGGAGTGCTTCCGGGTCGTTCACCAGCTCGGGCGTGATCTCGATGCTCGTCGCCTTCGAGCGCGCCTCGATCACGGCCTCGAGCGTCCCGCGCTCGAAATCCGCCGCGCCCTTCACCGTCTTGACGAGATTCGGAATCAGATCCGCCCGCCGCTGATATTGGTTCGAGATCTCGGAGAACGCCGCCTTCACGGCCTCGTCCCGAGCCTGGATCTCGTTGTAGCCGCAGCCCGTCAGCCCGAGCGAGGAAATGAGCAAGAGAACGAGCACGAGACGCTGGATCCTGGACACGGCGACCTCCCCCTGTACGCGCTGGATTCGCGGCGCAGCCTAGCGCAACGAGGCACTCGGGGCGTCCGTAATAACCGCCTCGAACGTCCTGCTCTTTTCACGATCCATTCACGATCCGTAGGCCGCGCGAAGCACGGGGGCCACGACCGAGGTCCACGCCGCATAGCCCTTCGCATTGAGGTGGAGTCCGTCGAAGCGGAAGAAGTCGCCGTTCGGCTTGCCATCGGAGCCGAGCAGGACCTGTCCGACGTCGATGTAGTGGAGTCGCGGATCGGCGTCGGCCAGGGCTTTGATGCGGTCGTTCGCATTCTCCATCTCGGGCCACTGTGAAAAGCGCAGCTGCGACGGCTTGATCGACAGGAAATAGATGTCGGTCTCGGGCAGCGCCGAGCGCAAGCGGGCGACGAGCGCCGCAAAGTCGGCCACCACCGTGTCGGCGCTCTTGCCCGCGCCGATGTCGTTGTCTCCGGCGTAGACGACGACGGCGCGCGGGGCGTACGGGATCACGATGCGCGATGCGTTATGGATCAAGTGGGAGAGATGGGCGCCGCCGAAGCCGCGATTGAGGACGGAAAGCGGCGCCATGTCGGCTGCGAGGGTCGACCAGAAGCGGATGCTCGAGCTGCCGTAGAAGACGATCTGGCCCGGCGCGGGGGGATTCGCGCGATCGGCCTCGAGGAAGGCCTGGATCTCGGACTCGAAGAAGGCCGGATCGGAGCCCGAGCGGCTCAGGTAGCTGAAATAGAGGGCGACCCCGGCGAGCGCCAGGATGACCAGCGCGACGAGTCCGATCGCGATGCGCTTCATGTCGAGTCCCCCTACATCTGCTTCAAAGTCTTCCAACCCAAGGCGAGCAGGACCGTCAGCAGGACCGTCGGAATCGCGCCGAACACGCCGAGGGCGACCTGATCCCCCACCACGTCGGCGAGCGCGCCGACCGCGAGAATGCCGACGAATCCCAGCTGCGCCAGGGTGAAGACCATGCTCAGCACACGCCCGCGCATCTGCTCGGGCACCGCGAGCTGGAATCCCACGACGGCCACCACGTTCCAGAGCTGCCCCGTGAAGCCGAGCCAGACCTCGACGCCCAGCGCCCAGGCGAAGGAGAAGGCGAACGAATAAAGGACCAGCCCGACGGCGAAGCCCAGCATCGTGACCGTGATCAGGATGCCGACATGACGCTCAGGGGGGCGGAACATGACGCCGATCGCCGCGATGAACGTCCCGACGCCGTGGGCCGCCGACAGCATCCCGAACCCCCACGCGTCGACGTGGAGAACGTGGCGCGCGAAGATCGGCCGCATCGGATTCACGGCGCCATTGAAGAGCGCCATCGAGCAGGCGAGCAGCGCGAGCAGGAGCGGCGGCCGCTCCCGGACGTAGGCGTAGCCCTCGCGCAGATCAGCCCACGGTGAGCGTCGCGCCCCCGTGCGAAGCGTGCGGCCGAGAGTCGGGATCGTGAAGACGAGCAGCGCCGCGAGGAAGACGCCGAGCGAGGCGGAGAAATAGGTCGCGACGATGCCGAGCGACCCGACGAGCACGCCCGCGAGCGCCCCGCCCCCCATCGTGCCGAACGAGGTGCCCATCGCATTCAAGGCGACCGCCTGATGCGTCCGCTCGCGGCCTACCACATCGACCACGTAGGTCTGGGTCGCCGGATTGAGCACCGAGGCGACGAGCCCGCCGGTGATCGAGACGGCGAGCAACATCCAGTAGGCGACCTGGTCCGACAAGACGAGTAGCCCCACCGCGAGCGCGATCAGCGCCAT
>JANNQH010000953.1:0-4035 GCA_031400655.1 Deltaproteobacteria bacterium
GCTCGCCCTCGAGCGCGGCGGCCATCTGCGCGTCGGCCTCGAGGACCATGCGGGTCCGGGCCAGCCGACGAATGTCGAGATCCTCGAGCGAGCGGCGAAGCTCTGCAGCGATGTCGGGCGCCCGCTCGCGCGCCCCGACGAAGCGGCGCGATTGATGAAGGTCAAACGCTAGGCATTCGCCCCGCCGCCAGGCGACCCGAGCGAGGAGCTGCCCCATGACGATCGACAGGTCCGCTCCGGCGGCGACGCGAGCGGCCTCGGAGAATCGGGCGGATTCGGTGCCGACCGCCGGTCCCGCGATCCCGCCCGTCGTGTGCACCGCCGACGAGCGCTTCGCGAACCTCCCCGACTACCCCTTCGCACCGCGTTATGTCGAGGTCGCGAATCCGAACGCCCCCGGCCCGCTGCGGATGCACTACGTCGACGAAGGGCCGAAGACGGCGCCCGTCGTCTTCATGATCCACGGCGAGCCCGCCTGGTCCTATCTCTACCGCAAAATGATTCCCGTCTTTGCTGCAGCAGGACTTCGGGCGATCGCCGTCGATCTCGTCGGCTTCGGCCGCTCGGACAAGCCGACGCGCGCGCCTCATTATTCTTTCGCAAACCACATCGAATGGGTCCGCCAGCTGGTCGTCGCCCTCGACCTGCGCGAGATCACACTGATCGGCCAGGACTGGGGCGGCCCGATCGGAATGGGCGTCCTCGCGCGCGAGATGGACCGCTTCGCGCGAGTCGTCGCCGGCAACACGATGCTCCACACGGCAGAGCCCGAGCTCGCGGGCCGGATCGACTGGGCCGCCCATGCGAGCGGCGAATCGGACTCGACCGTCAACGTGCATCTGCTCGACTGGATCGTCACCCCCCACCGCGCCGTCGATTTCAATGCGAGCGGCTCGATCGCCGGCTCGACGGTGCGCGGCGTCGCCCCCGAAGTGCTCGCCGCCTACGACGCGCCCTTTCCCTCCGAGTGGCACAAGGCGGGCATGCGGCAATTCCCGGCGCTGATCCCGGTCACGCGCACCGACCCGGGCGCACGCATCAACCTCGAGACCTGGCAGGTTCTCGCCCGCTTCGATCGCCCCTTCCTCACGCTCTTCAGCGACAGCGATCCGCCCACCCGCGGCTGGGAGGCGATCTTCGCCGAGCGCGTCCCCGGCGCCCGCGGTCAACCGCACAAAATCCAGGCCCGCGCCGGACATTTCTGGCAAGAAGACAACGGCCCCGAGGCGGCGCGCATCATCTGCGATTGGATCGCGGCCACGCGTTGAATTCGGCGGTCGCTTCTGATCCTAATCTTCTGCAATGGGCCCGGACGCGGCCCGCGAACGGGCTAACGTGTTCTTGGCCCGATCCTTCCGTCCCCAGCCAGCGCCCGTGCCTGTGCCTGTTTCTGTGAAGAGGAGCTCTTCCCGTGGAATTCGTAGCCGCGTTCGATCTGCGCGCTCCCGCCTTCGGTACTCCGACCCGCGAGATCTACGCTGCGACCCTCGACATCTGCGCGTGGGCGGACGAAGTCGGCTTCGACACGATCGGGCTCGGCGAGCACCACGCGTCGGACGACGGCTACCTCCCGTCGCCCATCCCGATGGCGGGCGCGATCGGCGCCCGCACGAAACGCATCACGATCCGGCCCAACGTGCTGCTCGCACCGCTCTACGAGCCCGTGAAGCTCGCGGAAGATCTCGCGGTGCTGCAGTACATCTGCGACGGGCGACTCGAGATCGTGATCGGTGCGGGCTATGTCCCCTACGAGTTCCAGATGTTCGGCAAGCGCCGCGAGGACCGTAAGGCGCTCTACATGAACGTGATCGAGGTCCTCAAGCGCGCGTGGACCGGTGAAACCTTCGACTACGAAGGGCGCAGCATCACCGTTCGCCCGATCCCTAATCCGCCGCCGAAGCTTCTGCTCGGCGGAACCCACCCCGCCGTTGCTAAGCGCGCGGCCCGCATCGCCGACGGCTTCTATCCGCCGGCCGGCGAGAACTGGAAGATCTACCGCGAGGCGTGCCTCGAGCTCGGCAAGCCCGATCCCGGCGAGCGATTCAAGAAGCTCGGCCCCATCTACACCCACGTGACGAACGATCCCGACGGCGACTGGGCGAAGATCGCGCCGCATGCGAAGCACGTCGTCAAGTCGTACTCGAAATGGACGACCGAGGCGTACGGCCGCCCGGCCGGGCCGTTCGCAAGAGGCGTCGATCCCGGGGACCTTCGCAAGAGCGGAAGCTATCTCTGCCTGCGGCCAGACGAGACGATCAAGCTGATCCGCGAGCTCGGCCGCGACCGGACCTTCATCCTGACACCGCTGCTCGGCGGCCTCGATCCCGCGCTTGCGTGGCGGGGGCTCCGACTGTTCGAGCGCGAGGTCTGGCCGCACGTGCGCGATCTGCAGGGTTGAGCAGCAGGGACGAGGTGAGGAGCTCCGAGATGTTCGATCTGACGGGAAGAGTCGCGCTCGTGACGGGCGCGGGACAGCACGTGGGTCGCGCGATCGCCGAGGCCCTCGCGAAGCAGGGCGCCGCCGTCGCGGTGAACGACATCGTCGCGGCGCGCGCGCGGGACGTCGCGGATGCGATCGCGAAGACCGGCGGCCGGGCGATCGCGGCGCCGGGGGATGTGACGGATCTCGAGAGCGTGAAGGCGATCGTGGCCGAGGTCGAATCGGCCCTCGGACCCGTCGACATCCTCGTGTCGAACGCGGGCAACAGCGGTGCGACGCGGGCGATCCCGACCCCGTTCGTCGAGATGGATCCGCGCGACTGGAAGAAATACGTCGACATCAATTTCTACGCGGTCCTGAACGGGATCCACGCCGTGCTGCCCGGCATGTGCCAGCGGCGCCACGGACGCATCATCACGATCGCCTCCGACGCCGGTCGCCAGGGGCTCAGCATGGGGATGTCGATCTACAGCGGTGGCAAGGCCGGCGCGATGGGCTTCCAACGCTCGCTCGCGTGCGAGGTCGGGCCGCAGCAGGTCACGGTGAACACCGTCTCCCTCGGCATGATCCCGGGCGACTGGGATGCCGGTCCGCCGAGGGGGACGCCGCTCGGCCGCCACGGCGTGCCGAAGGACGTCGGTCCGGCGGTCGTCTACTTCGCCTCCGACGAGGCGTCCTGGGTCACCGGCCAGATCCTGTCGGTCAACGGCGGCGTCTATCGCAACGTCTGATTCGCGCGGATCGAATCCGCCGAGGTCTCGAGCAGCATGAGCAGCGATCTTCCGAATCTCGCCGTCGATGACCTGCTCGCCACGGCGAGCACCCGCGCGGGCGGCCGAAGCGATTTCGGCGAGCAGCAGTTCATGCAGGGCCTCGAGCAGCTCGTCGATTCCCTCGAGCACGACGCTTTCCTGACGCCGATCGGCCGCCTGATCGCCCGCGAACGGATCCTCAACTCCGCAAAGAATCGCCTCGACTACATCGGGGACCGGAAGCTCCATCCCGAGATCGCGAAGGAGCGGATCAAGGCACCGATCGTCGTCGTCGGCATGCCGCGCACGGGCTCGACGATCCTCCACGACATCCTGGCCCAGGATCCGGACAGCCGGGCGCCGCTGACCTGGGAGGTGATGTTCCCGTCGCCGCCGCCCGAGCTTGCGAGCTTCGAAACGGATCCACGCATCGCCGCCTGCGACGCGACCTTTCCCGGCGTCGACGCGCAGATCCCGGCCTTCAAAGCGATGCATCCGATGGGCGCGAAGCTTTCCCAGGAATGCGTCACGATCATGGCCGACACGATGGTCTCGGCCCTCTTCCACAATCAATTCCGCGTGAACTCGTATCAGGACTGGGTCGACCAGGAAGCCAACTTCGCCCCCGTCTACGAATTCCACGAGCAGCAGCTACAGCACCTGCAGTGGCGCGTGAAACGCGACCGCTGGGTCTTGAAGACAGGCGCCCACATGTGGGGTCTCGAACACCTGCTCGCCCGCTACCCCGACGCGCGCATCGTCTTCACCCATCGCGATCCGGTGAAGACGATGACCTCTTATGCGAGTCTCACGGCGCTGGTCCGCTCGCTCGGAAGCCAGACG
>JANNQH010000954.1:0-12689 GCA_031400655.1 Deltaproteobacteria bacterium
CCTGCCGGCCCATGTCGCCCGACAGCACAAATTCTGAACACGAAGAGTAGACATGAGATCGTTCGTGGTGACGGGCTCTGCCTCCGGCATCGGCGGCATGCTCGACGGCCTCGTCACCTGCGCGGGCTTGATGGGCCTCCCACCCTCGCTCGCCCCGTCCCCCGGACCGTCGGCCAATCGACTGGATCGGGGTTGCCCAGCGACCTTCGAATTCGACAGAATGATCCTACGCCCAGGCAAGCGAGGCGGGCGGGAGAAGCGACGACGATGGGCGCACGGAATGCAATTCTCTTGACCGGCCTGGCGTTCGGCCTGGCGGCGTCGCTCGCATGCAGCCCCGACTCCGCGTCGACGAAGGCTGTGCCCGGCGCTCCTGGCAAAGAGTCGGCTGATGCGGCCGCGACAGCGAACGATTCAGCTGCCGAAGCGCCCTCTATGATCGAGCTGCTCGAAGACCTTCCGCCGCTTCCGACCCACTGGATCGCCGACCCGCCGATCGCCGCCGACGTCCCGCCCGTCGACGACGCGATGCTCCGCGACCCCTTCGCCGATTCCTCTCGCTGGCTCCACTACGGCGGCGACTACCGCGGCTACCGCCACAGCCCGATCGAGACCCTGAATAAGAAGAACGTGTCGAAACTGAAGGTCGCCTGGGCCATGCCGACCGGAACCCAGCAGCAATTCGAGGTCTCACCGATCGTCTACGGCGGCGTGATGTACGTCAGCACGTCCTACAACCGCGCCTTCGCGCTCGACGCGAAGACCGGCGAGATCCTCTGGCGCTACGACCACCCGCTCCCCGCCGACATGCGCCCCTGCTGCGGCCCCGTCAATCGCGGCGTGGCCATCGCCGGAAACACGATCCTGATGGCGACCCTCGACGCGAGGCTCGTGGCCCTCGACCGGCGCAGCGGCGCGATGATCTGGAATACGGAGATCTTCGAGCACGCCAAGGGCTACAGCGCCACCTCGGCCCCGCTCGTCGTCGGCAACAAGGCGATCATCGGCGTCGCGGGCGGCGAGTACGGGATCCGGGGATTCTTCGACGCCTACGATGTCGAGACGGGAAAGCGCCTCTGGCGTCACTTCACGATTCCCGCCGCGGGCGAGCCCGGCGTCGAGAGCTGGGCCGGGAAGTCGTACGAGACCGGCGGCGCTCCCGCCTGGACCCAGGGCGCCTACGACCCCGAGACCAACACGATCTTCTGGACGACAGGCAACCCCGCGCCGGACTTCAACGGCGACGAGCGCGCCGGGGACAATCTCTACTCGAACTCGCTGCTCGCCGTCGACGCGTCGACCGGCGAGCGGAAATGGCATTTCCAGTTCACGCCCCACGACGTCTGGGACTTCGACGGCAACACCCAGATCTATCTCGTCGACGTCGAGGTCGGCGGCCAGAAGGTGCCCGCGGTCGCCCAGGCGAATCGAAACGGTTATTTCTACCTGATCGATCGCCGCGACGGACGCTTTCTGCGCGCGACCCAGTACGTCGAGCAGATGAATTGGGCAACGATCGGGGCCGACGGCCGGCCGGTCATCAGCCCCGACGCCTGGCCCCACGAAGAGCCGACCCATCGCGTTTGCCCCGGCAACATGGGCGGCATGAACGGCGCATGGGCCGGGAGCTTCGATCCGCGGCGTCAGCTCGCCTTCATCCCAACGATCGAGGCCTGCCAGCACTTCGTGAAGGGCATCTCCGTCTACAGCGAAGGCGCGCCCTTCATGGCGGGCACTCCCGACACGATCGATGCCGCCGACCATAAGGCCTACGGCCACGTCTCCGCCGTCGACGTCACGACGGGCGAGATCCGCTGGCGCGCGAAAGACCGCTTCCCGATGATGGCCGGCGCCGTGAGTACCGCCGGCGGAGTCGTCTTCACGGGCAATCTCGAAGGCGAAGCGCTCGCTCTCGATGCCGACACCGGCGAAGTCCTGTGGCGCTTTCGGATGGGGGGCGGCGTGCGCAGCCAGCCCATCGTCTTCGAGCTGGACGGCCGCCCCTACCTCGCAATCGGCTCGGGCAGCTGGGCGACGACCGATGCGTTCCTCGCCGGCATCGACAAGATTCCGGAAGGTGGCCACCTGTTCGTCTTCGCGTTGCCGGAGTCGTGATCGAGTGGCGGCATCACGGCTTCGCGCCCCCGCGTTCTTGCTCTTCACGTCTTTCGCGGCCCTTCTCGCCGGCCCGATCGCCTGCTCACCCGAGGAGTCGCCCGCGGCCCGCTATGCGAAGGATGCGGCGGCGCTGAAGCGCGGCAAGAGCCTCTTCGTCGGAACTTGCGGCGCCTACTGTCACGGTCTGCAACCGGGAAACCGCGATGCGCCCTATCTCTTCGACTGTGAGTGGAAGCATGGCGGGAGCGACGAGGAGATCTTCCGCACGATCCGGGGCGGTGTCCTCAACACCCGCATGCAGGGCTTCGCCGACCGGATGCCGCAGGGCGACGACGACCTCTGGAAGATCGTCGCGTTCCTCAAGACGAAGGCCAGCTGCTCTTGACGACGGAGCCGCGCCTCAGGCCCAGCCGCGGCTCAGCGGGACGCGATGGTAGAAGACGAGCTTTCGGTGGGCGAACTTCCAGACGCCGTCCTCGCGCTCGAAGTGATCGTCGTAGTGGCCGGCCGCGGTCACGGCCTCACCGTTCTCGACCATGCGCAGCTCGAGGCTGCAGAAGCCCGTGGCGCGGTCGCCGGCGAGCTCGATGACGTGGTTGTGGACCGAGGGAATCGGGCGGAGCGACGAAAACGACGAGCGATAGAGGTCGAGCAGGCGGGCCTGGCCGTGCTCGAGCGTGTCACCCGACTCCATGACCCCGTCGCGCGTGAAGAGCGCGACGATCTCCTCGGCTTTGCCGCCGACGGCGAGCTGGCAATAGCGTGCGGTCAGCTCTCGAATCGCATCGCGGTCCTCGAGGGCTCGGATCCGTTCCTCCAACGTGGTCAAGCTCCGCTCCTTTCCCCGTCCGCGGCGCGCCGATGTCTCATTCGACCGCGCTCTTCAGCCCGAGAGCCGCCGGATGCCCGCCATCGCCGTGTGATGAGCGAGGATGCCACCGTCCACGGATAGGATCTGACCCGTAATGAACGCCGATGCGTCCGAGGCGAGGAAGACGACGACGGCCGCGATGTCTTCCGGGCGCCCCAGTCGCGGCGTCAAGGTGTTCTCGATGTAGACGGCGACCGCTTCGCGCGGCACGTTCGCTTCGAGGGCCGGCGTCGCGATCACACCAGGCGCAACCGCATTACAGCGGATCCCCTGCTTGCCGTACTGCACCGCCACGTTCTGGGTCAGCGATCCGAGACCCGCCTTCGACGCGGCATAGGCCGCGCGGATCACGTCTCCGGTGAGCCCCGAGGCCGACGAGGTGTTGATGATCGAGCCGCCGCCGCGGCGGATCATGTGGGGGATCGCGTATTTGCAACCGAGCATCGGGCCACGCAGGTTGATCCGCATGTTGCGGTCCCAGACCTCGCTCGTGAGGTCGACGATCGGGCCGTCGGCCGCCATGAGCGCCGGATCGGAGTCGGCGGCGTTGTTGTGCAGGATGTCGAGGCCACCGAACTCGCGGACCGCCGCCTCGACCATCGCCGCGATCGAGGCTTCCTCGGCGAGATCGACGTGCTGAGGATGGGCCCGGCCCCCGCGCGCCTCGACCTCGCCGGCGACCTTGCGTGCACCATCCGCGTTGAGATCGGCGACGACGACGGACGCCCCCGACGCCGCGAGCGCGAGACAGGTTGCCCGGCCAATCCCCGAGGCTCCGCCCGTCACGATGGCGACGCGCCCGGCAAGGGAGAAGGTCTCGGGACCGATGGTCGACGGCGAGATGCCCATGATGATCCTTTGCCTCGGGCTGCCCCGATCAGCGCGTCACGCGCACCGGAAGGTGCTCGGGGCCGTATTCCTGGAGATGGTTCACGCATTGCCAGACGAAGCCCGGCGCGAGCTCGATCCGAGTCTTTGCCTGGAGCGCGAGCATCTCTTCGAGCACGACCCGTCCGATCAGGCGCGTCAGGTGGTTGCCGAGACAGAGATGGGGCCCCGACCCGAAGGCGAGATGCTCCGGGGGATCGACGCGATCGAGCCTGAACGACTCGCCGTCGGGATACGCGGCCTCGTCGCGGTTCGCGGAGGTGATGTGGCACATGATGTGCTCGCCCTTCACGACCGGAACGCCCCCGATCTGCGCGTCCGCACGCGCCGTTCGCCACAGGAAGGCGACGGGGGCCTCGTAGCGCAGCGACTCCTCGACGGCGCGGTCGATGTTCGCATCGTCGTGCCGAAGAGCGGCCTCGAAGCCTCGGTCCGTGAGCAGCCTGTAGAGCAGATTCCCGATCATGTAGGTCCCCGACAAGGAGCCGGCGAGCATGTTCACGACGAGGGTCCGCGTGTGCTGCGCACCGATCTGCCAGCCGTCGTCGCCGCGCGTCCGGACCATCGACGACAGCAGATCGTCATGGGAGTCGTCCTTCGCCCGGATCTCGACCTGCTCGTCGATGCAGCGCGCGAGCTCCGGAAATCCGGCGGCGATCCCCTCGCCCCGCTCGGTCCGCCCCGTCGCGGGCCAGCTGCTGTGGAGAAGCTCGTCACACCAGCGCATGAGCGGGTCGTGGAGGGCCTCCGGAAACCCGAGCAGATCGGCGGAGACCGACCCCGGGACGGGGGTCGATAGATCGCTCATCAGATCGCCCTTGCCACTGGCCGCGATGCCCTCGAGACGCCGCTTCACGACGCGCCGTGTGAACACCGCAGACTCCTGCGCCCTGGCGATCGTGAAGGTGCGGTGGAGCACGCGCCGGATCTTCGGATGCAGCGGGGCATCGAGCTCGCCGAGGAAGCTCTCCTCGGTCGGCACGACGATCCCCGGCGCCCGCATGTCGCCGACGCTCGAAAAGCCCTTCGAGTCGCGAAACACATCGGTCACATCCGCATAACGCGTCACGAGCACGATGTTTTCGGCCGGGCGGCAGACGGGCTTCTCCCGGCGGATCACGGCCAGCCGCTGGAAATCCTTCGCTGCCTTCGAATCGTTCGGGTCGAAGGCGTAGGCCTGGTCGACGGCCGGTCGTGTCGTCATCTCGATGTTTCCCCGTTCATTTTCCCTGCCGATTCTCGGTCTAGAGCGCCGCCGTTCGGCGGACGGATCCGAACTCGATCGGCGCATGAGCAACGCCCCGGGTCGGGACGAGCTGATTTCGCACAATGCTCTTCGAATCGACGCTGTACTCGGGCGCGCAGTCGAGCAACACCTCGAGCGCCACGCGCGTCTCGAGCCGCGCGACCGCGTTGCCGAGACAGAAATGGATCCCGTGGCCGAAGGTCCAGTGGCTCTTCACGGGCCGCTCGAGATCGAGAACGTCGGGATTCGGGAAAACCGTCTCGTCGTGGTTGGCGGAGCCGTAGAGCAGGAGCACCTGATCGCCCTTCGGAATCGTCGCATCCCCGACCTCCACGTCCCGGGTCGTCGAGCGCGCGAGGCCCTGGACCGGCGAAACGAAGCGCAGGAGCTCCTCGAGGGCCTGCGGCCAACGCCCGGGCTCGCGCACGAGCTTGCGCCGTTCGTCGGGATACTGCGCGAGCGAGATGATTCCGTTCGCGATCATGTTCATCGTCGTGTTCTGCGACGCATCGTGGAGCAGCGAGCAGAAGCCCCCGATCTCCTCGTCGGAGAGCTCCTGGCCCTCCTTCTGGTTGTGGAGGATCTGGGAGATGAGATCGTCGGAGCGATGGACACGCCGCTCCGCGACGAGGTCGGTCCAGTAGCGGCCCATCTCGGCATAGGCCGCCAGCGCCGCTGGACTCGTGAAGTCTCCGCCGGCGAGCGTCGCCAGATTCCAGGCGAGGAACTGCTCCCGATCGGAGGTCGGCAGGTCGAGCAGCTCGCACATCGTGAGCGTCGGAATCTGGTGCGAGTAGTCGGGCGCGGCGTCGCAGCCGCCCGCCTCGAGCAGACGGTCGAGGATCGCGCGCGCGCTCGTGCGGACGTGGCTCTCGAGGCGGGCGACCCGCGTCGGCGTCAGCACCCGGGCCAGGATCGCCCGCAGCTCGTCGTGGCGCGGCGGATCCATGTTGAACATGTTGGGCGGGATCAACGAGATGTCGGTGTCGATCAGCGTTCCGCGGGCCGACGAGAAGGTGCGCCAGTCGGCGAGCGCGTCGTTCACGTCCTTCGCCCGGGAGATAAGCCAATAATGGGGCCAGACGCGGCCTTCGCGGGTCGCGTGGCGATAGGCGGGGGCGTGGTCACGCAGGACCTTGTAGTACGGATAGGGATCATCGAAGAACCGCGCATCAAAAGGATCGAACCCGAATCCTGCAGGCAATCCGCTCATCGCCACACCGTTTCCCTTCCGCCGATACCGATCATGCTCGCGCCGCCTCCGCCGCTCCGCCTCGGCCCGCCGCGGCGACGGGCATCCGCAGTGCGAACAACACCAGGATGGCCAGACACAGGACTCCCGCGTAGATCTGGAAAGCGAAGACGAAGCTGCCCGTCTGGCCATGAACACGGCCGGCAACGCCGAAGCCCGCCATCGCACCCAACGAGATGATCGGCGCCTGCAGCCCCATCGCCCGTCCGAAGTTCGCGACCCCGAAGATCGCCGCCATCAAAGCGCCCCAGACCGGCAGGATACCGCCCGCTGCGAGCCCCATCACGACCGCGCTGGCGAGCAGAACGGGGAACTCCGGCTCGCTGGCCATCATGGACACGCTGCCCACCGTGAGGCCGATCGCAGTCCAGAGTCCCAGCTTCAACGAGAGGCGATCGGCGGCCCAGCCGAAGGCGAGCTTTCCGATCAGACCGGAGACCGTCAGGGCGACCGTCAGCTTCGATCGCGCGAGCGAGTCAGCGCCCAGATCCGCTGCGAACTTCGGCACGCTGAAGAGCATGCCGGAGTACGCGCCGAGAAAGATTGCGAGGCAGAGACTCACGACCCAGAACGCGGGCTGGCGCAGGATCTCGGACGTCGACAGGAGGCCATCGGCCGCCAGACCGGCGGCCGGACCGGCCGGCGATGAGCCCCGCGCCGGACTCTCCGGCTCGAGGCCGAGGTCCCGGGGATGATTGCGAAGGGCGAAGATCAGGAGGGGCAGCACGAAGATCGCGACCGCGAGGGCCATCAATCGCACGGTATCGCGCCAGCCGATCGTCTCGAAGCCGAGCCCGAAGAGCGGTGCCATCACCATGCCGCCGATCGAAGTCCCCATTGCGGCGATGCCGAGCGCCCGGCCCCGGGTTGCCGTGAACCAGCGGGAGACGACCGCCGAGCCGACGATCGGACCGAGCAGCGTCATCGCTGCCGCAATGAAGGTCGACATCGCGATCCCGAATGCGATCTCGTCCGGAGCCCAGGCGAGTCCGAGTAGCCCGCAGATGAGGGCACCTACGCCGATCAGCATCAGCCCACGCGCCGACCAGCGATCCACCAGGGGACCCACGATGAGCGGCAGCACCATCCCCAGCGCAGTCATCCCGATCATCGCGTGGCTCAGCTTCTCCATCCCACAGTCGAACTCGTCCTCGACGGGAACGAGCAGAAGCGGCAAGCCGTAGCTCGCGAAGCCGACCATGAAGAGCTGGACCGTGAACACGGTCGTGACGATCCACCAGCCATGGAACATGCAGACTGACCATCCCTTCTCTCGACGCTCGCTACTCGTCGCGTTCAGCGCGCTTGCCGATCGAGCCACCGCGCGGCACTCCCGCAGACCTCGCGATATTACCCTTCCAGAATTGCCGCGCTCGCCCACTTCGCAGGAGTTCGGGTAAGCTCGGCCCGGCGTCCCGACATGCACGCGAGGGACGCGGGAGGCGTCATGCAGGTCACGGGGCGATGTTATTGTGGACAGGTTCGCTACCGCGCCGAGGGCGAGCCTGCGATGCGGGCGCAGTGCCATTGCCGCGAGTGCCAGTACATCTCGGGTGGGGCTGCGGTGCTGATCATGGGCATGCCGGCGGACGGCTTCACGCTGACCCGGGGCGAACCGAAGGCCTTCACGCGCAGCGACATTCCCCGGCCGGTGACGCGCGAGTTCTGCCCGAACTGTGGGACGCATCTCCTGACACGGGTGCCCGACGTTCCGCTCGTCTTCTTGAAGGTCGGCACGCTCGACGATCCGTCGATCTTCCGAGGCCCGGACGCTGTCCTCTTCACGATCGACCAACAGCCCTGGCACGTGATTCCAGCGGGCGTCCCGAGCTTCCCTCGCATGCCCGGCTGAGACGGCTCTTCATTCGGTGGAGTCATTCAGTCGCGCGAGCGACCTTGCGCATGCGCGGCCGCGGCTGAATCACGAGCGGATCGAAATGCGTCGAACTCCGCCGGATGTTGGCCCCTGACATATCGAGGCGTCCAGTCACGATCGCCCCGTCGTGGAGGATCACGCGCGGCGCGCGCACGTCGCCGCGGATCACACCCCCCGCCTTCACCTCGACCCAATCCTCCGCCGAGACATTGCCCCGCACGGTTCCCTGCACGCGCACCGAGCGCGCCTCGATGCGGGACTGCACGAGCCCCTCGCAGGCCACCGTCACCCGTGAGCGCCGCGCCCGCACGCAGCCCTCGACGAGCCCCTGGATCTCGATGTTCTCGTCGGCGACGAGATCCCCGGCGACCTTGCTGGCAGGCCCGAGAACGGAAGCGAGCTTGCGAGCAACCTCGCCCAGGCTGAAATCGACGTCGATCTCCGGATACAGCGGTTTCGCACTCGGGCGGTCGCCGGGATCCAGCTCCGGTCGCGGAGTCTGGCCCGGGCCGAATACCCGATCGACGATGCCCGCGTGGCGGCTCGCGCCGTCTGATTCACGCTGCTTGCCTTGCTGCATGTCTTGCTGCATGGCTGCCACCGCCGCGACGACGCCGCGAAGCGGCTCGTGCGGGCCCGACGCCTGGGAAGCGGTCGGCTTGTCGCGCGGAAGGATCGCCATCTCGAGGGCTCCGGATCAGGCAGCTTGCGAGGGACCGAACGGCCCGCCCGCGTCTGCCGGGATTCCGTGCATGAGTGGTTGCGACGGCGCACGGATCGCAGGCAACGAGCTGCCCCGGATGGCGAGATCGCGCGGTCTGGGCGTTTGTGCGGCGGAGTTGCCGGCCCGCGAAGCTTCGGTCGGCAGGGGTCGTGCAGCCTCGAGGCGACCGCCGCCGGTTCGAGCGAACCGGTCCCTCGTGCGGTCTCTCGTGTGTGAGGCGCCGGGCATCGCCTCAGCGCGAGGCGACGTCCTCGAACTTCACGACCTTCGTCTCCCACTCCTTCGGCCAACCGCCCGCCGCGCCGACGATGCGGCCGAGCGTACCGCCCTGGTCGTGGCCGAGGGTGTTGAGCCAGTTCGGGTGGGCCGGGCCGGGATCGCTATGCGCGATCAAGATCTTGACCGAGCCGTCCTTTTCATAACGGGCCGTGAATTTGTTGACGGAGATATCGAAGAAGCGGTGGTCGAGGGATTCCATCCAGAAATTCGAGAGCTGGAGATTCCAGGTCTGACACTCGGGGATGAACGGAATCCGGACGGCCAGCGCCTCGTCCGGCGCGATCTGCCAATGGCTCTGGTAGTAGTGGATCGTGGGATCGCCGCCGGCCGCGTAGAGCATCGGCTGATCGTGATCCGGGAACCGATTCAGCGTCTTCTCCTGATACATCTTCGTCCACATGAGCCCGAGCTTGATGGTGCCCTCGAGGAAGCCGAGCGCGCCCATCAGCTGCCCCTCGAGCTGCGCCGGCACGAGGTTGTTATTGGGCCGCTCGGGGTTCAGGCATTCGATCTGGAGCTCCGCGCGCTTTTCCTGCTTGCGGATGCCGAACGTCTGGCGCACGACGATGTTCGTCGAGGTCGGCGTCAGCGGAAGCCAGTTGCCTTTCTGGGGCTTCTGGCTCATCAGGATCTCGAATCTCCCGTCGGGCTCGATATGAATCTTCGAGGAGTCGATCTCGGCGAGGCTTGCCATGCCCTCGACACCCGCACCCGCCTTCACGCCGATGCTGAACCACTTGACCGTGCCGCGCGTCCCCGTAATGCGGTAGTCGAAGCGGCCGTCGATCATGCAGTTTTCGTAGTAGTTGTCCGGGTTGTCGTTCAGGATCTTCTTCGTGTCGTCGGCGAGCCGGTAGAACGCGGGATACTGGGGATCGGCATAGTCGACCACGCGCTCGAGCCCCGCCCGCAAGATGCGGGTCAGGAAGCGGTAGCCGAGCGCCTGATTCATCAGGTCCTTGGGGACATTGGGCTCCTTCACGAGCTTCCCCGCCGCCTTCAGGCGATCGCAGAAGTCGTCCCACATCCGGCCGTTCAGGATCCGCTCTTCGGCTTCGCGCGCGTCCATCTCGTCACTCCTCTGCCCGTTCGATGCTCCTACGCTAGCGTGCCGAAGATCGAAGTCATGGCCACCATTCGGGCGGTCTTTTCGACTCTTCAGCAAGAGAGGAGCACGAGATGAGTGAAGCCCAGAGTGCGCCCCGCAGCGCCTCGACGCGGCCGCGGCCGCTCTCTGAAATCCGGCACTGGGACGGCGAATGCGACGTCCTCGTCGTGGGCTTCGGATCGGCGGGCGCCTCGGCGGCAATCGAAGCGGCGGACACGGGAGCGCGCGTGATCCTGGTCGAGGTCGCCTCGGGCAGCGGCGGCACGAGTGCGATGGCGGGCGGCGACATCTACCTGGGCGGCAACGGTGGGACCGAAGTCCAGCGCGCGAACGGCTTCGAGGACGACACCGAAGACTTCTTCCGGTACATGATGATGGCGGGCGGACCCGACGCGGACGAAGAGCGCGTGCGGCTCTATGCCGAAGGTGCGCTCGCCCATTTCGCCTGGCTGAAGGCCCAGGGTGTCCCCTATCGCAACACGTACATTCCGGGCAAACCGGTGATGCCGGGCACCGGCGACTGTCTGATCCTCTCCGGCAGCGAATACGCCTGGCCGTTCAAGCAGCAGGCGCGGCCCTGTCCCCGTGGCCATCTGCCCGAGGCGATCGGTGAGACCGGCGGATTCATGTTGCTCGACAAGCTCGCGAAGCGGGTCCACGCCCTCGGCGTCGAGGTGCGCTTCCAGAGCCGCGCCCGCGCCCTCGTCGTCGACGAGCAGGGTCGTGTCTGCGGCCTCGTCGTGGTGGCGGACGGTGAGGAGCAGGCGCTGCGCGTGCGCAACGGCGTCGTCCTCTGCGCCGGCGGCTTCGCGCTGAACGAGGACATGCTGCGGCAGTATGCACCGATCCGAGAGCGGCTTGGGAGCGACGGACTCTCCGGCGGCTACGACGACGGCAGCGGAATCCGCCTCGGAATGAGCGTCGGGGGAGCCGCGATCCACATGGACGAGCTCTTCTTGACGCTCCCTTTCTATCCGCCGGAATCCCACGTGAAGGGCATCCTCGTCAACGACAAGGGTGCGCGCTTCATCAACGAGGACGCCTACGGCGGCCGCGTCGCGCATTACATCGCGAGCCAGATTGGCGACCGCTTCTTTCTGCTCGTCGACGACGCGATCTTCCAGCGGCCCTCGC
Source organism: Deltaproteobacteria bacterium (assembly GCA_031400655.1). GTDB lineage: Bacteria > Myxococcota_A > UBA9160 > UBA9160 > UBA4427 > UBA4427. The sequence continues at coordinate 11,497 of JANNQH010000954.1, forward strand.
CCTACTCGAAGATCGAGATCGCCGCGGTCGGCTCGACCTGGGAGGAAGTCGAACGCGAGCTCGGCCTCTCCCCTGGCAGCCTCGTCTCGACCGTCGAGGTCTACAATCGCCACGCCGCGAAGGGCGAAGATCCGCTCTTCCACAAGGACCAGAGCTGGCTCAAGCCCCTCGACGAGCCGCCGTTCGCGGCGCTCGCGTGCCACCTGAAGCAGGCCTACTACCCGTTCTTCACCCTGGGTGGGCTGCGCGTGCGCCCGACCGGCGAGGTGCTCACGATCGACGGTGACACGATCGCTGGTCTGTACGCCGCGGGCCGTACCGCCTGCGGCCTCCCGCGCTGGGGCAAGGGTTACAGCTCCGGCATGTCGCTCGGCGACTGCACGTTCTTCGGTCGCAAGGCTGGGCGCAAGGCAGCCTCGACGCCGCTCGCGTAGCAGACTGCGGACGAACACGGCCTGCTAGCAAACCCGGTTGGGCACGACCTCGCCCTGCTGCCAGCCCCGGATCGCGTCGATCAGGATCTGACCCATGCCGAGCCGGGCTTCGACGGTCGCACTTCCGATGTGCGGGACCATGAAGACGTTCTTCAGATCGAAATACTCGGGGTGGATGGCCGGCTCGCCCGCGAAGACGTCGAGACCCGCCGCAAAGACGCGTCCGGAGACGAGCGCATCGATCAGGGCCCGGTCGACGACGAGATCGCCCCGCGCGATGTTGACGACGATGAGTCCCTCGCGCGCTTCCGCGAGTAGGCCCGCGTTCACGATCCCCCGCGTCTCGTCCGTCGCCGGACACGCGAGCAGGAGCACGTCGACGTCGCGCACGAGCGCTGCCGCGGTCGCTCGATACTCCGCCCCCTCTGCGAGGCTCGACTCGAGAGGCCGGCGATTGCAGTAGAGAATCCGCATCCCGAGCGCGCGGGCGCGGTGGGCGATCCGCCTTCCGATATCGCCCATGCCGAGAATGCCGAGCGTGCGCCCCGCGAGCTGGCGGCCGACGAGTTGACCGGGATTCCAGCCGGTCCAGGCATGCCGGCGCAGCAGGTCGATCGCCTCGGTGCCCCGCCGCGCGGCCCCGAGCATCAGGAAGATCGCGTTCTCCGCCACCGAGTCCGCGAGCACTCCCGGCGTATTGAAGACCGCGAGGCCGCGGGCGCGGGCCGCGTCCAGATCGATGTGATCGGTCCCGACGGA
>JANNQH010000955.1:0-1615 GCA_031400655.1 Deltaproteobacteria bacterium
CTTCGAGCCCTTGCGCCTCGACCTTCGCTACGCGCGCGTCGCGATCCATGTACTCCGGCGGCAGCGGCTCGAGCTTGGAGCGGATCAGGTCGTAGAAGGTCTTGCCCTCGGGGTTGCCGCGGTAGTACTCGCGCAGCACGCCGGGCTTCGAGATCGGGTTGAAGGTCGGGTTGCCCACGGCGTGGTTGAGCCTGCCGGCTACGAGATGACGTCGCTTGCCGCCCATCTCCACCCACTGCACGCACCGCTTCTGCATGCGCTGGGGGACATGTCGCATGAACGCGTCGTCCGCCTCGTAGTAGTGGTTGTCGCAGTCGAAGAGAGGGCCGTCGTATCGCTCCATGGGAGGCTCCTTGGATGGCGGCCCTAGCGGCCGCGGAACTCGGGCTTGCGCCGTTCGAGGAAGGCTCGGATCCCTTCCTTCACGTCGCCGGACCGGCTGACGACCCGCTGGTTGCGGGCCTCGAAGTCGAGAAGGCTCTCGAAGGGCAGGTTCGCGCTCTCGTTCACGGCAGCCTTGGCAGCGCCATGGGCGAGGGTCGGCCCTCGCGCGAGGCGCTCAGCTAGCTCGCCCGTGGCGTCGGCGAGCTCGTCGGCCGCGACGACCCGGTTCACGAGGCCGAGGCGGAGGGCCTCGCCCGCATCGATGATGTCGCCGGTGAAGAGCAGCTCCAGCGCCTTCGCCGTGCCGACCAGTTCCCGGAGCAGCTGGGAGGCGCCTCCGTCCGGCCCGAGGCCGATCCGGGAGAAGACGACGCCGAGACGCGCGGTGTCCGAGGCGATCCGCAGGTCCGTTGCGAGAGCGAGACTGCAGCCGATGCCCACGGCGTCGCCGTTGATGCTGCCGAGAACGGGCTTCCGAAGCTTTCGCAGGCGGAGGATGCAGCGATTGCCGCGGTCGAGGATGTCGCCGCCCGCGTCGCCGGGGAAGGACGGGGCCTCGGTCCGACGGCGCTCCTCCTTCGAGACCGGCTTGAGATCGGCTCCGGCGGAGAAGCTGCGGCCGGCCCCGGTCAGGACCACGCCCCGCACCTCGTCGTCGGCCTCGATCTCGAGGAGCATGCGCTCCATGTCGAGGAACATCGCGGGGGTCAGGGCGTTCCGGGCGTCGGGCCGGTTGAGGGTGAGCGTCGCGACGCCGCCGTGCTTGTCGAAAATAAGCGCGTCTTCGGTGCCCGGCGCGTTCGATTTCGCCATCGGCTACTGGCCCTCGACCCGATGCACCATCCACCACACGAGCCCCGGCGCGAAGCGCCGCATGACCTGCGCGAGCTTCGTCTGGGCTGTCGGGAAGCAGAAGGGCCTGCCCTTTTCTAGATCCCGCTCGATCGCGTCGAGCACCCTTTCCGGCGCAATCGGCTTGCCCATCTCGAGCACTTTCGGCTTCGAAGTCGCCTGGTCGAGCAGCGGAGTGGCCACGGGCGGCGGGCAGACGGCGAGGATGCGCACGCCCCGGCCGCGGTTCTCGTGATGGAGGACCTCGCTGAAGGCCACCACGGCGAACTTCGCCGCGTTGTAGGCGCCGAAATGCAGGGTCGGGCCCCAGCCCGCGATCGAAGCGAAGTTGATCAGGTCGCCGCGCCCGCGCGCGAGCATCCCGGGCAGGATCGCCTTG
>JANNQH010000956.1:0-1523 GCA_031400655.1 Deltaproteobacteria bacterium
GCCGCTTCGCCGTAGGCGAGACGATCTCGATCGACGGCAGCTCGGGCCACGTCTACGCCGGCGCCCTCGCGGTGGATACCCACATCGCGCCCGAGGCCGCGCTCCTGCTCGACTGGGCGCGCGAGCTCGGGATCGACCTCGACACGAACGTTTGGTCGCAACCGCTCGGCGCGCCCGGCCCGTCGAGTCCAGTCCGCGACGGACGAGCGCTCGTCGCGGCCGGCGAGTCGCGCGAGAACGAAATCCTCCAGCTCCTCGCGATAAAAGGCAGCGCGACCCGAGACACACTCGCCTCCGCTCTCGACTCCGACACCGAATGCCTCGCCGCGCTGATCGACCTGCTCGTCACCACCGGCACGCTGACGCCCGCCAGGCCAGCGGGCGTCCGGCTGGGCGATACCGGCCGCGCGCGGGTGAACGCGCTGCTCGAGACCGACCGCCAGCAGCTCGGCCCCAGCCTCGCCCGAGCGGCGCTCGAATCCTTTCAACCCCTCGACGCGCGCATGAAGGAAGCCGTCACGGATTGGCAGCTCCGCCTCGACGGTCCAGAGCGCGTCCCGAACGACCACATGGATGCGCGCTGGGATGCGAGCGTGATGGATCGACTGACGTCGTCATGCAGCGACGCGCAGCGCTGGCTGACACCGCTGGCCGCGCGCCTCCCCCGCCTGCACCGTTATGCCGCCCGCCTCGCGACGGCGCTCACCTGCTTCCGCGAAGGTGATGGCCGCTTCGTCGCCTCGCCGCGGGTCGAGTCGATCCACGGCATCTGGTTCGAGCTACATGAGGATCTGATCCGACTGGCAGGCAGCACACGGGCGGAGGAGCGGGCAGCGGGGCGGGCGGGCTGACCTGAGCATCTCTTCAGAGCGTCCCGGCCCGCACGACTCGCGCCTCGAGCGGTTCGGGCTTTTCTTCCGGCAGCAGATACCGCACGAACACAACCCCCGACCGCTCCCCGCCCGTGTCCAGCCAGTTCGGAACGCCGGGATCTTCGTGCGCGACGACGATCCGGAAGCGTCCGTCCGCTTCGTGCCGTGTTTGTCGGCGATTGAGGGAGGCGCGTGTGCCGGGTCGCCCGAGGCTCTGGAGGTGGCGATTCCAGACGACGAGATTGCCGAAGCGGCAGCGCGGAAATCGCCCCTCGATGACGAGCGCGTCGCCCTCGCCGAGCGCGAAGGGGGCCCACAGATTCGATTGATCGACGGGGCCCTGCCGCGCCTCCCCGGACCAACCCGAGGGCGGACCGAAGCGATTGGGCTCGCGCGAGGCGAAATCGATCGCCGGGCCGTTCTTTCCGTAGTCGAGCGAGAGCCCGCGCACGAAATTCTCGACTCGCCGGATCCCGCTCGCGACCGCCGCGTCATCCACGCCCTGGCCTGCAGTCGAGTGCGCCCCGGATTCTCCGACCTCGATCGGCTCGATCTCGATCGGAATCGCGAGCCGGCGATCGACGGGCGCATCGCCCTCGAAGTAATGGCGGGTCACGATCGAGCACGCATCCGGCGCAAGCGGCAGCCACG
>JANNQH010000957.1:0-2776 GCA_031400655.1 Deltaproteobacteria bacterium
GGTCCCCTCGAACGACGCCGCGCGCTGCTCGGGCAAGTGCGCGCCGCGGGACTCGACCACGTCTTCGTCGCGGATCACATCAGCTTCTTCACGGGCTTCGGCATGGACGGCCTGATCCAGGCCGCGACGATCGCCGCCCTCGAGCCGGAGCTCATGATCGAAATCGGCGTCTACCTGCTGGCCCTGCGCCATCCGGTCCCGGTCGCGCGCCAGATCGCTTCGCTCTGCGAGGCGGCACCGGGGCGATTGGTGCTCGGCATCGGCGTCGGCGGCGAGGATCGCCACGAGATCGAGATCTGCGGCGTCGATCCGGCGACCCGCGGCGCCCGCACCGACGAATGCCTCGAAGCGCTGCGCCAGCTCCTGACCGGCGAGTCCGTCAGCCGCCATGGCGCGTTCGTCCGCTTCGAGGACGCCCGCATCCGCCCCGCACCGGACCCGCGCGTCCCGATCGTCGTCGGCGGCCGCTCCGAGGCGGCGATCCGGCGGGCAGCGAGACTCTCCGATGGCTGGCTCGGCGTGTGGTGCAGCCCGGCGCGTTATGCGGAAGTCGTGGCGCAGATCGGGGCCGAGAGCGCGGGCCGGGCGATACCGCTGCCGACCGCCTGGGACCACGGTCTGCAGGTCTGGGCCGGCCTCGATCCCGAACGCGCTCGGGCGCGCGAGCGCCTCGCGAAGACGATGGTATCCATGTACAAGACGCCCTTCGAACGCTTCGAGCGCTACTGCCCGTTCGGATCCGCGGCGGAGATCGCCGATTTTCTGGCGCCCTATGTCGCCGCGGGCTGCCGGCATTTCAACGTCATGGCGGTCTCGGCTTCGAGCGAGGCAACGATCGAGGGCGTGGCGGAGATCCGCGCGAGACTGACGGCCGCCGCTAGTTGACCCTGCGCGTGTGGCCCTTCCAATAGGGCTCGCGCAGCTGCGTCTTCAGGATCTTGCCGGACGGATTGCGCGGCAGCGCCGCGATCCGGTCGATCGAGGTCGGACACTTGAAACGCGCCAGGCGCTCGCGGCACCAGGCGGTCAGCTCCGCATCGGAGGCCGCCCTGCCCGGCTCGTCGACGACGACCGCCTTCACCGTCTCGCCCCATTGCTCGGACGGCACGCCGATCACCGCCACGTCGGCGACACCCGAATGTGCCATCAACACGTTCTCGATCTCCGCGGGATAGATGTTCTCCGCCCCGGATACGATCATGTCCTTCACGCGGTCGTGGATGTAGAGGTATCCGTCCCGCATGTAACCCGCGTCGCCGGACCGGAACCAGCCTAGTCCGGAAGCGTCGCGGCCCTCCGGATAGACGGCGCTCGTCGCCTCGGGGTTGCGCCAGTAGCCGCGCATGTTCTGCCGCGACCAGCACCAGACCTCGCCGACCTCGCCGTCGGGCAGATCGCGCAGCGATTCCGCGTCGACGATCCGGAGCTTCACGTCGCCCCACGGCTTGCCCGCCGCCCGCAGCAGATGCGCGCGCGGCCCACCCGGATCGTGGTCTTCGGGCAGCATCGTCGTGATCGCACCGGAGGTCTCCGTCAATCCGTAGACCTGCACGAAGCCACAGCCAAAGGTCTGCATCGAGCGGACGAGGACTTCCTCGGAGATCGGCGAAGCGCCGTAGACGATGGCGCGGAGCGATCGGAAATCGGTCTTCTCGACGCCCGGCGTCCCCGTCAGGACCCGGAGCACGGCGGGCACGAACAGCGCGTTCGTCACGCGGTGCTCCTCGATCAGGCGCAGCACGGTCGCCGGATCCATGTCGCGTACGAGCACGGCCTCGGCCCCCTGGTAGAGGGCGGTGATCCCGAATCCGCTGCCGGCGATGTGGAAGAGAGGCATCGCGACCAGCGCGACGGAGTGCTCATCGATCTGCCAATCGCGGGTACCGACGTCGACCGCGCTCAGCAGATTGCGGTGGCTGAGCTCGACGCCCTTCGGCAGGCCGGTCGTGCCCGACGTATAGAGCAGGTAGCAGGTCTCGTCCTCGCGACAGCTGATTTCGGGATCGATGGGCTTTCGGGTCGAGATCCAGTCCGCATAACGAACGTGCTCCCCTCCTTCGCCGATCACGACGACCCGCCTCACGGTCTCGAGCTTCATCTTCGCGAGGTGCGGGAGGAACTCCTCGCCGATCAGGAGAACCCGGGCCTCGCCATGATTCAGGATGTACTCCATCTCGGGCGCCGCGAGTCGCCAGTTCACGCCGAGGGTCACGGCATTCAGCATGCTCGCGCCAAACAGGAACGTGAAGTATTCGGGCACGTTGCGATCGAGGACCGCCACCCGCTGCTGCGGCAAGACACCCTCCGCGAGCAGCGCCTGCGCCACCTGCGCCGCCTCCGCCTGGAGCTGTCGATAGGTCCAGCTCCGCCCATCGGCTCGCAATGCGACCTTTTCGGGGCGCTTTCGGGCGTGGGTCCTCAAGACTTCGTCGAGCGTTCGAATGGTCATGGATGATTCCCGGCGCGGGGGGTTGGTCGGACGAGCGTCCTGGACTGTGGGGCGGAGGCTAACATGAGCCGGCGGGCGCGGATACAAGATTCGCTCGGGCTCGAGCGCCGCCTAGCGCGCACCTCCGCACAGCGCGCTCGAGGCGTGGGCGCCCTCCTGGACCACGACGAGCTCCCCCGGACCCACAGGTAGGCCGAGATCGAAATCCTGCGGGAGCTCGCCCTCGCCGAGCGAGACCGAGAGTCGCCCCGCCGCCCGCGCCCCGTCAAGAGACGTTCCAACCGGGGCCGCCGCCCGCAGTACATCTCCCAGCAATCCGATCGCGAC
>JANNQH010000958.1:0-9212 GCA_031400655.1 Deltaproteobacteria bacterium
CCAACGCTCGAAGGCGGCCCGCGTCACCGCCAGATCGTTGTAGGGCGCAACGATCGTGAGGTCCGTCATCGCCTTCGGCACGCCCGGCGAGCCCGGGATCCCGAGCGTCGCGACGCCGCTTCCTGCGCCGACGAGCAGCCCGTCCGAATGGCCGTGGTAGCAGCCGTCGAATTTGAGGATCCGCGCCCGCCCGGTCACCCCGCGCGCGAGCCGCAGCGCGCTCATCGTGGCCTCGGTCCCCGAGCTCACGAGCCGCAGCTTCTCGATCGAGGGCAGGAGCTTCCGCACCGCCTCGGCGAGATCCGTCTCCCGCGGTGTCGGCGCACCGAAGCTCGTCCCGTGCTTCATGGCGGCGCGAACGGCGGCGAGGACTTTCGGATGGGCGTGGCCGAGGATCATCGGCCCCCACGAGCCGACGTAATCGATGTACTCGTTGCCATCGACGTCGGTGAGCCGCGCGCCCCGGGCCTTCGCGATGAAAGGCGGTGTCCCGCCGACGGAGCCGAACGCGCGAACCGGGCTGTTCACACCGCCCGGGATCGATCGCTGTGCCCGTCGGAATTCTCGGCGCGAACGGGAGAGCTTCATCCTGGTCACGTCCTGTGCTGGTCTCGTCCTGTCACCGGCCTGCTATTCGTCGTCGGCGTCGGGCGTGCCGTCATCGCCTTCGTCGGAATCCGCGTCGAGGTCTGCGTCGTCGACGTCTTCCGAATCGATCTCGGCGTCAAGCTCCTCGTCGCCTGCGGCCGGCGCGTCGGTCGGCCGCGGTTCGGGACTCGCCGCGCCCTCGCCGGCCTCGCCTTCGACGACGTCTTCTTCCGTGACCCGCGCGATCGAGACGAGCTTCTCGTCGTTCGAGAGGTTCATGACGCGCACGCCCTGGGTCGCGCGCCCCATCGACGAGATGCCGCCGACCGGACAGCGCAGCACCTTGCCGCCGTCGGTGATCAGCATGACGTCGTCGTCGTCGAAGACCTGGGCGATGCCCACGACGGAGCCGTTTCGCTCATTGGCGCGGATGTTGATGATGCCCTGGCCACCGCGATTCTGTGTGCGGTAATCCTCGAGCGGCGTCCGCTTGCCATAGCCCCGCTCGGTCGTCGTGAGGATCTTCGCGTCCGGGTTCGTCAGGATCTCCATCCCGACGACCAGATCGTCGCGGGTCAAATGGATGCCGCGCACGCCGGTCGCGTTGCGCCCCATCGGCCGCGCGTCCTGCTCGTGGAAACGGATCGACTTTCCTTCGCGTGTCGCCAGGAGCACGTCGTCGTGCCCACTGCTGCGGCCGACGGCAATCAGCTCGTCGCCGTCGACGAGATTGATCGCGATGATGCCGGCCTTGCGCGGATTCGAGAACGCGGAGAGCTCCGTCTTCTTGATCGTCCCCTTGCGCGTGCAGAGGATGATGAATTCGTCGGCCCCATCCTCGAAGCTCCGCACCGGCAGCATCGTCTGCACCTGCTCGCCCGCCTGGAGCTGGAGCACGTTGACGATCGCCTTGCCCTTCGCGGCGCGGCCGAGCTGCGGGAGCTCGTGAACCTTGAGCCAGTGGAGGCGGCCCATGTTCGTGAAAAAGAGCAGATAGGCATGGGTCGAGGCGACGCCGAGGTGGCGGACGAAATCCTCGTCGCGGGTCTCCATGCCCTTCGCGCCTTTCCCGCCGCGGCGCTGCTGGCGGTAGAGCGTGATCGGGTTGCGCTTGATGTACCCGAGATGGGACAGGGTGACGACCATGTCCTCTTCGACGATCATGTCTTCATTCGTGATGCCATCGATCGCCGGACCGAGCACCGTCCTGCGTTCGTCGCCGAACTTCTCCACGATCTCGCGCAGCTCTTTGATCACGACCTCGAGAATGCGCGCGTCACTCGCGAGCAGCGCCTTCAGGTCCGCGATCAGGGCGCGCAGCTCCGCCAGCTCATCGAGGACGCGCTGGCGCTCCATCCCCGTGAGGGCGCGCAGCCGCATGTCGAGGATCGCCTGGGCCTGGCGCTCGGAGAGACCGAAGCGCGTCATCAATTGTCCGCGCGCGCTGGTCGCATCGTCCGCAGCGCGAATGAGTGCGATCACCTCGTCGAGGTGGTCGAGGGCGATCTCGAAGCCTTCGAGGATGTGGGCCCGGGCCTCGGCTTGCGCGAGGTCGTAGATCGCGCGGCGGATCACGACTTCCTTGCGGAACTCGAGGAAGTGGTGGAGAGCTTGCTTGATCGAAAGCGTCTGCGGGCGGTTGCCGACGAGTGCCAGCAGATTGACGCCGAAGGTCGTCTGGAGCGGCGTCAGCTTGTAGAGCTGATTCAGGACGACGTCTTCCGCGGCGTCCTTCTTCAGCTCGATCACCATGCGCATGCCTTCGCGATTGGATTCGTCGCGCAGGTCTGAGATGCCCTCGAGGCGCCCCTCGCGCACCAGCTCGGCGATCCGTTCGAGCAACAGCGCCTTGTTCACCTGATAGGGGATCTCGGTGAAGACGATCCGGACCCCGCGCTTGGTCGGCTCGAAGGCGGCGACGGCGCGTAGCGTCAGGTGGCCACGGCCGGTCGCGAAATAGCTGCGGATGCCGTCGGTGCCACAGATGACGGCGCCGGTCGGGAAGTCGGGACCGGGCATCTTCTCGAGCAGGTCGTCGAGGGTACAGTCGGGATTCTCGGCCTCGAGGATGAGCGCCGCGGTCAGCTCGCGCAGATTGTGCGGCGGGACGTTGGTCGCCATGCCGACGGCGATGCCGGCGGATCCGTTCGCGAGCAGATTCGGAAATCGCGTCGGCAGGACGATCGGCTCTTCCATCTGGCCGTCGAAGTTGGGCTGGAAATCGACCGTCTCGCGGTCAATGTCGCGCAGCATCTCTTCGGCGACGCGGGCGAGGCGGGCTTCGGTGTAGCGATAGGCGGCGGCTGAATCGCCATCGACGCTGCCGAAATTTCCCTGGCCGTCGATCAGCGGATACCGGAGCGAGAAGTCCTGCGCCATGCGGACCATGGAGTCGTAGACCGCGCTGTCGCCGTGGGGGTGGTAGTGCTTCAGCACTTCGCCGACGACACCGGCCGACTTCGAGTAAGGCCTATTCGAGAGCAGCCCCTCCTGGTTCATCGCGTACAGGATGCGGCGATGGACGGGCTTCAGGCCGTCGCGAACGTCGGGCAGCGCGCGGCTGATGATGACGGACATCGAGTAGGCGAGGAACGACGTGCGGACCTCGTCCTCGATGTTGACGGTCGGATAGCGGTCGTCGGGCAAGGGCCGCGGCGGTGTGGAATCGTCTGTCGGGTCGATCGGCTCGTCGGACACGCTCTTGCTTCCCTACACGTCGAGATTCGCGACGGACAGCGCGTTGTCTTCGATGAAGCGGCGCCGAGGCTCGACGACGTCGCCCATCAGCGTCGTGAAGACGTCGTCCGCCTCGACTCCGTCCTCGACGCGAATCTGGACCAGATTCCGGTTCTCGGCGTTCATCGTCGTCTCGGCGAGCTGATCGGGATTCATCTCGCCCAGGCCCTTGTAGCGCTGGATCGAGAGGCCCTTGTTCGCGATCTCGAGGATGCGGGCGTGCAGCGTCGTGATGAGCCGGAACGCTTCCGGCGCGTTCTCGCCATGGTGAAGCATGTACGGCGGGCCACCGACCTCGGACAGCTCCTGGACCAGTCGCATCAGCCGCTGGAATTCGGGCGACGACACCGTCGCCCCGTCGATAGCGCTGCGCAGCGTCTGGCCGGCGCGGCGTGTTCGGGCCACGAGCTTGTGGCCCCGGCCGTCGAGCTCGGGCTCGGTCGTCCAGCGCAGCTCACCGACCGGATCGGCCCCGTCGACGGGATGGGCGCGCACAATTTCCGCGTCGAGCAGCGGCACGACGTCGCGCAGTAGCTGCTCGGGGTCCTGCAGATCCTGCGCGGTCGGCCGGCCGACGTGGGCTGCCGCGTCGACGATCCGCTCGTCGAAGAGCCGGACCTTGAAATGGTCGAGTCCGCGCTGGCGGTTGCTGGCGTTCTTGAGCAGCGCTCGCAGCACGTCGCCTTCGCGCATCTGGCCGTCGCCAGTCTGGACGCGGGCACCGTCGAGACCGATGTCGAAGAGATAGTCCTCGAGCGCCTGCTCGTCCTTCAAATAACGGCTGGACTTGCCGCGCTTGGCCTTGAAGAGCGGGGGCTGCGCGACGTAGAGGTAGCCGCGGTCGATCAGGTCGCGCATCTGGCGGTAGAAGAAGGTCAGCAGCAGCGTCCGGATATGCGACCCGTCGACATCGGCGTCGGTCATGATGATGACCTTGTGGTAGCGGGCCTTCACCGCGGCGAAATCCTCGCCGATGCCGGTGCCAAGCGCGGCGATGATGGCCTGGATCTCGGTGGACGCGAGCATGCGATCCACGCGGGCGCGTTCGACGTTCAGGATCTTTCCGCGGATGGGGAGAATCGCCTGGGTTTCGCGCGAGCGGCCTTGTTTGGCGGTGCCACCGGCGGAATCGCCCTCGACGATGAAGATCTCGCATTTCGCCGGGTCACGTTCCTGGCAGTCCGCGAGCTTGCCGGGCAGGCTGAAATCCGAGAGGGCGCCCTTTCGACGGGCGAGGTCGCGGGCCTTGCGGGCGGCTTCGCGGGCGCGGGCGGTGTCGAGGATCTTCGCGACGATCGGCTTCGCGACGCGCGGGTTCTCCTCGAGGAAGGTCGTCAGCTGTTGGTAGACAATACCCTCGACGATGCCGCGTACTTCGCTCGTGCCGAGCTTGCTCTTCGTCTGGCCCTCGAATTCGGGCTGCGGGATCTTGACCGAGATGACGGCCGTCAGGCCCTCGCGCAAATCGTCGCCGGAGACCGTCGGCGCCTCGGTCTTCCCGCCCTTTCCGGGACTTCCCTTCGTCGTCGCCGCGATGTAGCGGTTGAAGGCCCGGGTCAGGGCGGTGCGGAAGCCGATCAGGTGGGTTCCGCCCTCGACGGTATTGATGTTGTTCGCGAAGGAGTAGACGGACTCGTTGTAGGAGTCGTTGTACTGGAGCGAGATCTCGACTTCGACGTTTACCAGGCGGCCGTGGTCGTCGAAGCTGCGCTGACCCGTGAGATAGATCGGAGACTCGTGGAGCGGGGCGCGCTTCTCGTTCAGGTGCTCGACGAAGGAATTGATTCCGCCGTGATAACAGAAATCGTGGCTCTTCCCGTTTCGCTCGTCGCGGATCTGGATCCGGATGCCCGCGTTGAGGAAGGAGAGCTCGCGCAGGCGCTTCGAGAGGACGTCGAAGGAGAACTCGGTGATGGCGAAGATCAGGGGATCCGGGAGGAAGGACACCTTCGTTCCCGTGTCCGTGGTGTCGCCGACGATCTCGAGGGGGCCGACAGGCTTGCCGCGTTCGAAGCCCTGGCGATGGATCTTGCCCACGCGACGGATCTCGACGTCGAGCCGGACCGACAGGGCATTCACGACCGAAATCCCGACGCCGTGCAGACCGCCGGAGACCTTGTAGGAGTTCTCGTCGAATTTTCCGCCGGCGTGGAGGGTCGTCATGACGACCTCCGACGCCGGGCGTCCCTCGGTCGCGTGCATGTCGGTCGGAATGCCCCGGCCATTGTCGACGACCGTGACCCGGCCATCGTTTTCGATCACGACCTGGATGTCCGTGCAGTAGCCGGCCAGGGCTTCGTCGATCGAGTTGTCGACCACCTCGTAGACCAGGTGATGGAGCCCATCGGGACCGGTCGTCCCAATGTACATCGCAGGCCGCTTTCGGACGGGTTCGAGGCCTTCGAGGACCTCGATGGAGCTGGCGTCGTAGGTCACCGGGAAACTTTCTTCGCTGGCTCTTCCCGAGCGTTCGTGCGTGGGCCTGGGTGCTCGGCCACGCGCTGCTGACCAGCTCTTGATCGACGAGACGATCGACGAGACGATCTACGAAATCGGGGCTCGCACCCCGGGCGCTGACCTGCCCGCTGTCCGCTGTTACAGAGTGTTACAGACGCGTCGTCTGGGGTGTCCCAGACGAGCTGGGAAAGTACCGAACTCAATGGGGTCGCGTAAAGCCAAAATCTGGCGTTTTTTCGATCTAACGGGGATTCTCCGACGGGAGAACATCGCTTCTCGAAAAGTCGCAGACCTGCAGCGATGAAACAGCCGCTTGTCCGGCCTCGACCGAGCTCGGATCAGATCCGCATCGGCATCACGACCGCGAGCGTCTTCTCGTCCTCGGGCGGCGTGATCCGGCAGGGCGAAAGCTCGTCCTGGAACGACAGGCGGACTTCCTTGCTGCGGATCGCGCCCACCGCGTCGAGCAAATACCGGGCGTTGAAACCCACCGTGAGCGATTCGCCACCGTAATCGACATCCAGCTCTTCGCGCGCGTCACCGAGGTCGGGATTATTGGAGCTGATGATGAGCTGTCCCTGGCCCAGCTCGAGCTTCACGGCCCTACTTCGCTCCGAGGAGAGCAGCGCCACGCGCCGGACGGACTGCACCAGCGCTTCCGTCGAAAGCACCAGGTGGCGACTGAGGTCCTTCGGAATCACCTGTCCGTAGTTCGGGAACTCGCCCTCGATCAACCGCATCACGAGCGACACGTCGCCCTTGCGGGCCAGACCACTCTGACTCCCGAAGGCGAGCTCGATCTCCTCGGCGTCCACCTCGTCTACCAGGCGCTTGAGCTCTCCGAGTCCCTTGCGCGGGATGATCACACCACTCGTCAATGCCGACGCATCACCCTCGATTGTGCGATCGACACAGGCGAGCCGGTGACCATCGGTTGCGACCATCCGAATCACGCCCTGGCCACCTGTATGAGCGCCTGTCGGATCGCCTAACACCTCGAAGTAGACGCCGTTCAGGTTGTAGCGGGTCTCGTCGACGGAGGCCGCGTACATCGTGCATTCGATCATCGCGCTGAGAATCGCCGCCGGCATCGGAACGGTCTTTTCGGGGCTGAATTCGGGCAGCGTGGGATATTCTTCGGCAGCTGTTCCGGCGAGCGTGAATCGGCTGCGATTGCAGCGGATCTCGAGGTAGGAGCTGGTGGTGCCTTCGAGCTCGATCTTCTCATCGGGGAGCTCGCGAACGATTTCGAAGAGCTTCTTCGCCGAAACTGTGAGTGCACCCGCTCCGCCCACATCCGCTGGATGCTGACTTCGAACACCCACCTCGAGGTCCGTGGCCGAGAGGATGAGACGACAGTCCTTGCCCTTCTTCGGGGCGTCGAGCAGAACGTTGGCCAGGATCGGCATCGAGTTGCGTTTCTCGACGATCGACTGGATGCGCCCCAGTCCGCGGAGGAACTCGGATTTGGTGATCGTGAGTTTCATCTGCCTGCTCTTCTGCTTGGGGGATTGAAAATGAATAGTAGTAGTAGAGAGTGACAATCCGGCGGACAAAACACAGGCATCTTGCCGTTGCGAAACGGGTTATCGATCTGTCGAGCGCTTGTCGAACCCGTCGCGACCCGACAGGCCGGCCGCCGCGGAACGACAGAATCCCTGCTTCTGTCGCCAGAGTAACACGCGAGTTCGGGCTCGGGGCCGCTCCGGCTGCGGCCGGCGAGGGGTTGGTAAGGGCCTGACGGTGCATTGACACGTCGAGAACGGGACGGGTAAGCTCCCGCGCTTCCCAGGGAAGAGTCGAAGAATCCAGGGCGTGGTCACGACGAGCTGGATCGGCCCGCCAGCAAACCGAGGGTCCGAGACCGGGACGAGCCACAGCGCGCTCGCCTCCGGGTTGGTTGACCCGATCAATAGTCTCAATAGAGAGTGAGGATCCGCAGGCATGAAGCGGACATTTCAACCGAGCCGGATCAAGCGCCTTCGAACCCACGGGTTCCGCGAGAGAATGAAGACAAAGGGCGGCCGCGCTGTTCTCAGCGCTCGGCGCGCCAAGGGTCGCAAGCGGATCGCCGTCTCGAACTCGTCCAAGTAGGCGTGACCAGAGGGTGTCGGCCGGGCGATCGGATGACCGGACGGCGGCGACGGGCGGTTTCAAGCCATCCGACCGGCTCCTCGACAAAAGAGATTTCGATCGCGTGCTGCGGCGCGGGCGGAGGCGATCGCTTCCTGAGCTCGTCGTCGTGACGACGGCAACGCGACCCGACACGCCGCGCAAGAATCGCCCAGCCACGACGCCCCGGGTAGCGAGCCGACTCGGAATCACCGTCGGCCGCAAGGCGGGGCCGTCCGTCAAACGGAATCGATTCAAACGGCGGGTTCGCGAATGGTTCCGCCAGCATCGCGGGGAGCTCGCGTCCCCCGTGGATATCGTGGTGATCGCGCGGCGTCCGGCGGTCGACCTGAGCCTGGCGGAGCTGGGCGATCGGCTGTCCCAACTGCTCGGCCTGGGTCAGGTTCAAGTCCCTGTAAAAATTCAGGATTCCAGCGTCGTATGAACATGTTCGCATTGATAGGATCCGGCCCGACCGAGCCCTCCGCGGCGCAGCTGCCGAGAGACTCGTCGGCCCTACCTCCCGTCTGGGTCCGGATGCTGTTCCTGGTCTACCGAGGTGGCATCCGACCGATTCTCGGCTCCGGCTGCCGCTTCGAGCCATCCTGCTCCCGGTTTACGGAAGCGGCGATCGCCCGCCACGGACTGCTGCGCGGATCGCTGCTCGGTGCGCGGCGGCTCGTGCGCTGTCATCCCTTCCACGCCGGCGGCTTCGACCCGGTTCCGTAAGAGGCCCATGCTCGACCGCAACAACGTCATCGCCTTCGCTCTCTCGATGCTCGTCTTCGCCGGGTACCTCATGTACCAGAGCCAGCGGCGGCTCGACGACCCGGGTGCAACGAGGCCGTCCGCGGCGACCGTTTCGAGCGAAGGAGATTCCGCGACAGGCGACGGTTCGTCGGCCGCGAATTCGACCCGTGGCGAGACCATCGGGGCTCTACCGTCGGGCGGGGATCCGTCGAGTGTTTCGTCGGCCACGTCGCGGACGATCCCGAGTGCGGCCGGCGATGCGGCCGGGTCCGCGTTGTCCGTGCCGACGCCGCATGAGATTGCGCCCGTCGTCCACACCCTCGAAAACAGCCACATCATGGCGCGGGTCTCAAATGGCCCGGCGATGATCGAGGGTTGGAAGCTGGTCCATTGGGACGAGCGCCTGCCGGGCGGGGCGGTGCCGATCAATCTCGTCGACCCGCAGCTGCCGATTCTCTCGACCCGGGTGAACGGGGTTTCCGGCAGCTTCGCCGACCTGCGTTTCGAAGTGATCCACTCCAGTCCGCGCGAGATCTCCCAGCGCGCCGTGAACGAGTCCGGCAGCTTCA
>JANNQH010000959.1:0-2255 GCA_031400655.1 Deltaproteobacteria bacterium
AGCTCGGCGTCGATGAACGACCGCATCCAGTCGAGCTTCTGCTGGAACTCGGGCTCGCTCTCGAAATCCCACGCCACGATGCTTCTCCTCGCCCCTGCGCCCCACCCCTTCGCACGGATCTCCGCGGCCGGGACCGACGACTTGCCAAATCGAATTATACAGTGATATTTTCACCGTCAATGGCACGCCGCAAGAATTTCTCGCTCGAGCGCAACGCAATCGCGGAGGCCGGCCTCGCCCTCTTCCGCCAGGGCGGGCTTTCGGCGATCAGTACGCGCCGGGTCGCGGCCGAGCTCGGCGCGTCGCCCATGTCGCTCTATCTGCACGTCGGCAGCAAGCAGGGCCTCGTCGACGCGATCGTCGAACGGCTGATGGCCGGCGTAAAGATCGACCTCGACAGCGAATCAGACTGGACCGCCCAGGCCGAACAATGGGCGCATGGGCTCCGCCGCGCGCTCGCGGCCCATCCCGAAGTGATGGAGCTCTTGCGCGGACGGCGTTGGGCGATCGTCCATCTCGCGGAGCCCCTGATGCACGCCCTCGCCGAGGCCGGATTCGACGACGGCGAGGCGGTGCGCACGGTGCGGTTGCTGACGTGGTCGACGCTCGGGTTTCTCAGCATCCAGACGGGTATCGATGTGCAGGGCGAGCTGCGAGACGAAACGCCGCCCACGCAAGTCGCGAGCTCCCTCTCGCGGCTTCACGACCTCGAAGGCGGCCCCGCTCCCGCGACGAGCGCGCGCGGTGTCGATCGCCGAGACGTCGACGCGCTGTTCGAGCTACAGACCCGGCTCTTGATCGAAGGCCTCGCGCGTGAGCACGAACGCGAACACGAATAGCCACGATCATGAGGACGATCCCTATCGCTTCTTGCTCGCCAAGGTAGAGTGAGCGCAGGAGGCAACGATGCTGTCGGGCGAGAAAATCCTGATCACCGGAGCGAGTGGCGTCGTCGGCCTTCCGATCGCGAGCGAGCTCGCGAAGAACAACGAGGTCTGGGCGATCGCGCGCTTCGGCGCAGGCATCCAGTCCGGCAACGTCATGAACGCATCCTCCGTTCCGAGGGAAGCGCTCGAGGCGAAGGGAATTCGAACGCGGCCGGTCGACCTCGCAAAGCCCGACCTGCGCGACGTCCCCGACGACTTCGCTTATGTCCTCCACCTCGCCCACACCCGCCTCGGCTCCGAGTTCCAGCGCGCAATCCAGGTGAACGCGGTCGGCGCCGGTCACGTCCTCCATCATTGCCGCAAGGCGAAGGCTGCACTGGTGATGTCGTCGGCCGCGATCTACTCGCCGCAACCCGATCCGTACAAGCTGCTCGAGGAGGACGGCGATCTCGGCAAGGCCTCGACACCGTGGGCGCCGTCGAGCCCGGTCTCGAAGGTGAGCCTCGAGGCGATCGCGCGCTTCTGTGCAGAAGCGTTCGGACTGCGCACGACGATCGCGCGGCTCAACACGATCTACGGATCCTTCGGCGGGCTCCCCGTCATGGACATGGATTCGGTCGCCGCGGGAAAGCCCGTCCGCGCCGTCGCGGACCCGAACGTCCACAGCCCGATCCACATGGGCGATGTCCTCGATCAGCTCGAGGCGCTACTCGACGCGGCGGATGCGCGGGCGACGCTCGTGAACTGGGCCGGCGACGAGGTCGTGACGACGCAAGAGTGGTGTGCCCAGGCGGCGCGGCTCTCGGGCAAGCCGGCCAAGATCGAGGTCGCGGTGATTCCAGGAATCCTCGCGGGCAACGCCGTCGACGTGACGCGACGGCGTTCGATCACGGGGCCGTGCAAACGGGCGTTCGAACCTTCCTTCGCTGCGATCTATCGGGAGCGGCACGGCGCGCGGACCTGACGCCGCGCGTTCGTCAAACCCGAATCTTCGAAATCGCCCCGAACACATAGCGGTTGATGCTGAAGAAATACGCCCCGCGCGCGGCGAGCTCGTGCTGCTCGGCGGCCCAGGCCTTCGCCTCGTCGGCTGGAATGCCACCCCGCGCCGACGCGAAGCCCGCGATCCCGCCGAGGATCCCGTGGCTGTAGCAGTGCGGATGGAGCGACGCGTTCACGATCGGGATCACCTCGACGTGGGTCAGCGCGAAGCCGGCCCGCGCGAGGAGATCGGGGAGCTTGGCGGGCAGATGCGGATCATGGAGATGACCATCCCAGGCGTCCATCACGCGCCGCATGCGCGCCGGATTCGACGTGTTCCACACGACGCTGTCCCAGTCCGTATCGAGGATGAACACCCGCCCACCG
>JANNQH010000960.1:0-13202 GCA_031400655.1 Deltaproteobacteria bacterium
CCTGGTCGCGGCGCGGGACGCGGCCCGGAAGAGCGCGCCCGGACCGCGCGTCATCGTCAACAAACGCAGCGACATCGCGCTGGCAGCCGGTGCCGACGGGGTTCACCTGGGCATGGACGCGGCCGACGCGCGCTCCGTCGCATCGGTCTTTCGAAGCGTGGCGGTCGACAGCACGATCCCCGACGATTTCCAGCTCGGCGCTTCGCTTCACTCGGTCGCTGAGCTCGAATTCCTCATCCGCGAAGGTCTGCCGCTCACGTACGTCCAGCTCGCACCCATCTGGTCGCCGCGCTCGAAGCCGGCCGAGCGCCCCGAGCTCGGCCTCGCGGCCCTCGCGTTGGCCGCCGAGCTCGCTTTGGGAGCGAACATCGAGCTGCTCGCCCAGGGTGGCCTCGACGCCGCCCGCGCGACCCAGGCCATCCGCGCCGGGGCGACGGGCATCGCGGTGACGGGCAGCCTCAGCCAGGCGAGCGATCCTGCTGCGGCCGCCCGCTCGCTGCGCCGAGCACTCGATCCGCAGGACGGGTGCGAATCCGACACCCACTCACTCTCGCGGCGCATGCGGGCCGCGGGAGAAGCGCCGCGATGAACCAACTCCCCGCCCGCGGCTTCAGAGGGGCGAGCGCGCGATCGCGGCCGACTTGTGCCGGCCGCGCGCGTCCCGGAGGTTCCGATCCTTTCATGTACAGGCGGATGTGCAGGCGGATGTGCAGTCGGACAGCCATTCGCCGCGTGGGCGCCTGCGCGGTGGCCGGGCTCGTCCTGCTGGGCGGCGCGGTGAGCCAGGCGGCCGACCCCTTCCTGCGGCGAACGGCGACGGTCCGGGTCGTCGAAAAGGTCGGGCCCTCGGTCGTCAACATCACGACCGAACGCCTGCTCGAGCGGCCGAGCCCCTTCGCGTCCAATCGCCAGCCCGACATCGGTCCGCTCTCCGACGATTTCTTCGACCACTTCTTCGAATCCGACGAACGCCGGACCCTGAGTCTGGGCTCGGGTGTGATCTTCGATCGCAACGGCCATGTGCTGACCAACGAGCACGTGATCGCCCGCGCCGACCGGGTCCGGGTCGTGATCGCCGACGGGCGCGAATTCGACGCCGAGCTGGTGGGCGCCGATCCGAACAACGACATCGCCGTGCTCCGAATCCTGACCGACGAAGCGCTGCCCTTCACGCCGCCCGGCGACTCCCACGACTTGATGGTGGGCGAGCCCGTGATTGCGATCGGCAATCCCTTCGGCTTCTCGAATAGCGTGACCACCGGCGTCATCTCGGCCGTCGATCGGTCTGTAAACGCGCGGGGCAGCTTCGCCTTCCACGGTCTGTTGCAGACCGACGCGGCCATCAATCCCGGCAATTCGGGCGGACCGCTGCTGAATGCCGAGGGCGAGCTGGTCGGGATCAATGCGGCGATCTTCGGCGGCGCCGAGGGGATCGGCTTCGCGATTCCGATCGAGGTCGCCCGCCGCGTGATCCGCGAGCTGCTGCTCTACGGCGAGGTGCATCCCGTCTGGCTCGGACTCGAGTTCCAAGACCTCGATCCGGCGCTGCGCGACGTGATGGCGCTCCCGCGCGGCGTGGCGGGGGCCCTCATCAATCGACTGCATCCAAAAAGCCCCGCCTCCCGGGCCGGCATTCGCCGCGGCGACCTCGTCGCGAGCCTCGACGGGCGCACGATCCGCGACGCGGCGCAGCTCTTCGAGATGCTCGAGGGCATGACGCCGGGCCAGGAGCGCGTCTTCGAGCTCTTTCGCGACGGGCGCTTCCGCAAAGCGAGCGTCACGGCGGAAGAGCTTCCCCAGGCGATGGTCGACAATATCGCCAGCCGCAAGCTCGGCCTCGACCTCGAGCTCTCCGACAAGGCCGGCAGCTTCGAGATCACCGCCGTCGCCCCCGACTCCGCCGCCGCGAAGCTCGGCCTGCGCGCCGGCGACTATTTATTGCGTATGAACGGCGTGACGCTTGCGTCTCGCGAGGATCTCCGGCGAGCGGTCGCGAGACTTCGCAGCACGGCCCGAGCCCTGATCGTGGTTCAGCGCGGACCCGGCAGATATCATCTGACCCTTCCCTTGATCTGATCCCCTGATCCGAGGTCCCAAGTTCTGAGGTCTGAGGTTCGTGGACGAGGAGTATCGAAAATGCGTCGTGTGTTGATCGCGATCGGGCTGACCGGGATGATCCTGACCAGTATCGCGGGTTGCTTCGAGAATGGTTCGAGTGAGGTCGAAGCGGCGCAGACCGCGCAGGCGACGGGAACGGCTACCCCCGTCGGCTTCGACCTGTTCGGCGAGAGCGGCAACGCAAACGCGACCGAGCCGATGCCTTCTCGCGTCGAGCACGCCGTCTTCTGGAGCACCGAGAGCGTAATCCCCGAGACGCAACCGACCGGAATCCCCACGAGCTTCGCCGATCTCTCCGAGCGCGTGGCCCCCGCCGTCGTCTCGATCCAGACGAGCGGCACCATCGATCTCGGTCAACAGCCGATGTTGCCCCCCGGTTTCGAGGAATTCTTCGGTGGCAGTCCCATGGATCCCCACGGCGGCGGCAGGCCTCACAAGAGCAGCGGCGAGGGCAGCGGCTTCGTGATCTCCGAGGACGGCTATGTCGTGACCAACAACCACGTAGTCGAGAATATGGACGAGATCACCGTCCGATTCCTCGACGGCAACGAGCTCGAGGCCAAGGTCATCGGCCGTGACCCGAAGACCGACATCGCGCTGCTCAAGGTCGATCCGAAGGGCAAGACGCTCGCGACGATCGCCCTCGGCGATTCCGACGCGATCCGCGCCGGCGACTGGGTCGTCGCGATCGGAAACCCCTTCGGCCTCGAACACACAGTGACCGCCGGAATCGTCTCCGCCAAACATCGGCGCGACGTGACCAACGAGTCCTACGAGGACTTCATCCAGACCGACGCCGCGATCAATCCCGGCAACTCGGGCGGCCCGCTGATCGATCTGCAGGGCCGCGTCGTCGGCATCAACACTGCGATCCGAAGCGATGCGAATACGATCGGCTTCTCGGTGCCGATCAATCAGGCGAAGCAGATCCTCCCGCAGCTCAAGGCCGAGGGCCGCGTCACGCGCGGCTGGCTCGGCGTCCAGATCCAGGAGGTGACCGAGCAGATCGCCGAGCAGTTCAAACTCGAGAACGCGAGCGGAGCGCTCGTCTCCCAGATCATGCCCGGAACGCCGGCGGCGGAGTCGGGGATCCAGCGGGGAGACGTGATCGTCGAGTTCAACGGCCAGGCGATCAGCGAGTGGCGCGACCTGCCCATCGTCGTCGCACAAGCCGCCGTCGAGCAGAATGCGAAGGTGGTCGTCGTCCGCGACGGGAAGCGCAAGGAGATGCGCGTCCGGATCGGCCGCTTGCCCGACGACGAGCAGCTCGCATCGAACGCGGTCGCCGATCAAGGGGCCGGCGCCTTCGGCCTGCGGCTCCAGGACCTGACGCCCGCCCTCGCCGAGCAGCTCGGGATCGCGGAGGCCGAGGGGGTACTCGTGGCCGACGTGGATCCCGCCGGCCCGGCCGCCGAGTCCGGCATCCGGCGCGGGGACCTGATCGTCGAAATCGATCGCGCACCGGTCAAGAACGCCGAGGAGCTCGCCAGCAAGCTGGGCGCGACCAAGAAGAGCGCTCTGGTGCTCGTGCGCCGCGGCGACAACACACTCTACGTGGCCCTGGAGCGCGCAAAGAGCTAGCGGCCTAACGCGGCCTCCTAACGCGACTTGGCGCGGCGGTCACGCAGCTCGTGGTCCGGGACGACGCGGAGCGGCAGGTTGTCGCTCTGCTGCGAGAGGATGAGAGAGCGGTCGGCGCGCAGGCAGGTGCCGGCCCAGGCGCCGGCGGCCGTGAACGTGCTGACCTGCACGTTGTAGCCGGCGACGACCGGGAGCCGGTGGAGCTCCTGGTAGATCTGGTCCTGACCCTCGAAGGCGCCGGAGGTCTCTTCGATCAGGCCCGCCTCGCGATCGTAGATCCGGATGTTCGAGCCACAGCGCCCGACGATCGGCTTCGAGACGTAGCCCTGCTCGCGCAGCGCGCCGCCCAGCTCGAAGCTCGTCCGCAGCAGATAGGGACATTCCGGAAAGAGCTGGAACAGCACGGGCAGGATCGCCTTGTTCGA
This sequence comes from Deltaproteobacteria bacterium, assembly GCA_031400655.1. GTDB lineage: Bacteria > Myxococcota_A > UBA9160 > UBA9160 > UBA4427 > UBA4427. The sequence goes on from JANNQH010000960.1 coordinate 4,125, forward strand.
AGGGATCAACGTCCAGAGCGGCTCGTAGACCATCACGTTCTTGCGCAGCAGCACGTCGACCAGCCGCGGCGCGCCCGCGTGGCGCTGGCCGGGCTTGTAGTTCCGGAGCTTCTCCGCGTCGTCGCCGCACTCGCTGCGGATCTGATCGAGGGCCGTCTCCCAGGCCCAGGTCTTCCAGACCCAACGGATCGGCTGGCCATCGGGATCGAGGATGTTGCCCTTGGCGTCCCACGAGAGGCCCTCGACGCCCTGCAGGATCTTGCACTCGATGCCCGCCACCTCGAGCGCTTCCTTCATGAAGAGCGCGTGATAGGTCTCCTCGGGGTCGCGGTCCTGCATGATGTGAAGGGGAGATTCGACGTCGCTCGCGCGCCAGGCGTCGACGAGCTCGTCGTGGAGGGATTCGCCGGGGTCGCGGCCGACTTCGCAGCCGTAGTGCTCCGCCCAACGGCCCTGGATCTTGCCGCACTCCATGTGACAGGCGGCGGAGTCGGCGTTGTATTCGTAGACCTTGATCCCGCGCGGCGAGACCGCGAAGTCGAAGCGGCCGGTGATCATCTGGTTGAGGCGATTGTCCCAGGATTCGTGGATCTTGGACCAGAGCGCGCGCGGCAGATTGAAGCGCGCCAGCAGTGATTCGTCGCGGAGCACGTGATCGGTCGCGTGCATGAAGAGCCCGTGGAGCTCGCCGGTCGCGCGGACGAGCTCGTCATGGGCGCTCTCCGAGATCGCAAAATAGAGCCGCTGGTCCTCGTCTCGAGTCGCGAGCCGGTGGCCACCGACGACCTCGACGTAGGCGGCCTCGTCGGCGTTCGCGACGTTGAGCCACGAACGCCTTGAACGCCTCTTCTTCTCGAGTTCCCGCGACTCGATCTCGAAGAGCTCGGGCTCCGCCACGACGGCGGGCTCGGAATGCGTCCCGTCGTCGGTCTGGATCACCCAGCCGAGGATCGAGGCGTCCTTGAACGAACACTCGACCCAGTACTCACCGTCCTCGGTCACCTTCGTGTGGAGCTCACGGGCGTAGCTCTGGCCTTCGGGCCAGATGCGGTGGCCCACGTTCTGCTCGGCGAAGCGGATGGATTCGGGGCCGACTTCCGTGATGACAGCGACGTGGCCGGTGTGCTCGAACTCGCCGCCGGGCTCCCAGATGATCAGGCAGCCGGGCTGGGGGGGTCGCCGCGATCCATTGCGGAACGAGTGGAGCGGCAACGTCTTCTTGGTCTTGACCTCGCGCACGCTGCGCAGTCGGAAGATCTCGTGGGCCATCGCGACGTCGTCGAACACGCAGCCCGTATTGAGATACATCCAGCGCCGCGCGAACTCGACGCACTGCCATTTGTACCCCATGTAGAGGCCGTCGAGATGGCTGCGGAAGGCGCTCCGATCGGGCAACGAGCGCGGGTCGGCCGATTCGTAGTCGGATGAGTAGACGGGCACGTTCCCGGGCGCGACGCCGAGCAGCGTACCGAAGGGAGCGGGCCCCTGGTCCGGGGTCTCGGCTTCCGTTTGCGTCGATGCGATGTCGGTCGAGTCCAGAGGGCGTGGAGTCCAGCGGAGTTCGGGTTGGCGTCAGTCGGCGAACAGTGTGGCGCGTTCGAGCGAATCCTCAAGCACCGTCAGCTGGCCCGCCTCGACCTCCGCTCCCCGCGCCAGCCGCCCGCGCACGAGGGACAGGAAATCGAAGGCCTTGGGATCCGCGAGCTGCGAGGGGCTGACGTTGCAGAGGGAGTGGAAGATGGAATCGATCCGGCCGGGGTGCTCACGCTCCCATTCCACCAGCATGCGCGCGATCGCCTTTCTCTGGAGATTCGGCTGCGAGCCGCAGAGCGTGCACGGGATGATCGGAAAGGCCCGCGCCCGGGCGTAGCGGACGATCTCCCGTTCCGGGACATAGCAGAGGGGCCGGATCACGACGTTGCTCCCGTCCTCGGACAGCAGCTTCGGCGGCATCGCCTTCAGCCGCCCGGCGTGGAAGAGATTGAGGAATAGCGTCTCGACGATGTCGTCACGGTGGTGGCCGAGGGCGATCTTGTCGATCTCGTGCTCCCGGGCCCAGCGATAGAGGGCGCCGCGGCGCAGCCGGCTGCAGAGACCGCACTGGGTCTTGCCCTCGGGCACGACGCGCTTGACCACGCTGTAGGTGTCCTGCTCGATGATCTCGAAGGGGACGCCGAGGGATCCGAGGTATTCGGGCAGCACGTGCTCGGGAAAGCCAGGCTGCTTCTGGTCGAGATTCACCGCGACGAGCTCGAACTCGATCGGCGCCGCGCGCTGGAGCGACAACAGCAGATCGAGGAGCGTGTACGAATCCTTCCCGCCGGACAGACAGACCATTACGCGATCGCCCGCCTCGATCATCCCGAAATCGGAGATCGCCTTGCCCACGAGTCCGCGCAAACGCGCCTGCAGGCGCTTGAAGTTCGAGGAGTCCGACATCATCACGGGGTTCACGTTCATGTCGAAGCTCCGGCCGCCTCCTGGGCAGCGTGCGCAGCCTCCGCGCCGAGAGTGCGGTGTTGATAGAGATCGCCGTCGACGAAGCCCTGGCGGCGATAGTAGTTGCGGGTTCCGATCGCCGAAATGACGGAGAGCGTCTCGTAACCCGCGGCCCGCGCCCGCGCGGCGGCGGTCTCGAGGAGCTGAGTCCCGAGCCCGCGGTGCTGGGCGCGCGGGCCCGCCTCGGCGCCGATGCGCACGGCACCGCCGTAGACGTGGAGCTCCCGCACGATCGCGTTCGATCCGAGCTCCGCCAGGAACGAGCGCTCTCCTGGCAAGCTGAGCCGCAGGAAGGCCACGATCCGATCGTCCCCGGTCACGAGCTCGAGAAACACTTCGCGGGCGCCACTCGCCGCGTACTCCGTCTCCACGAGCCGGAGCGAATCCGTCTCGAAATCCTCGCCCCGGATCTCGCGGGCGCGAATCTCGCGGATCCGGCCACCCTGGCGCGCCACCTCCGCCTCGGCGATCTGGCGGAAGTTCGTCCGCTTGTTGCCCGCCACGATGTCGTCCGAGGAGATGTCGCGGATGACGCGCGTGACCCGACACCAGCGCGGCACGTTGGGGAGCGCGCCCGCCACGACTGCGAGCAGCTCGTCGTCCGTATAGGGCCGCCACTCGCCGCTCCTCCAGAAGCGCATCAGCTCGGCGGTCTCGATCAAGCTGCAGGGATAGAGCTTGAGCTCGTCCGGCCGGAACTCGGGGTCGGTGAACAGCCGCGCGAAGTCGACGAGATCGGAGGCCGGGGTCGCGCCGTTCAGGTTGGCCATCCAGTGCGCATGGATCTTGAAGCCAGCCTGGCGCAGCAGGCGAAACGCCTGGCGCGTCGCCAGCACGCCGTGTCCCCGGCGATTGGCGGCGAGGATTTCGTCGTCGAGACTCTGGACACCGAGCTGGACCTTCGTGGCACCGAGCCGCCGCAGCCGCGTCACCTCCTCGGGGCTCACATGGTCGGGCCGCGTCTCGAGCACGAGCCCGACACAGCGCGCGCCGGCGGACTCATTGCGAGCCTGCGCCGTCGCGAGCGATCCCCAGTCGGACACTTGCGCGGACGAGACCCGCTGTCCGGACTGGCTCTGCTTCAGGAACTCGCTGACGCGCTGGTTGTAGGGGTTCTTCGAAAACGCGGCGCCGTCGACTTCGGCGTCGATCGCTTCGAAATCGGGGAGCGAGTCCTCGCACTCCCCGCGCCGATCGACGCCCTCCCCGAAATCGCTCATCGCCTCGAGACATCGCTCGACGAATCGGATCTGATAGGCCTCCGGGTAGAAAGACCAGGTCCCGCCCAACACGATCAGCTCGATCTTGTCGACCGGATGACCCGTCGCGTCGAAGGCCGCGAGCCGGTTCCAGGTCTGGAGATACGGATCGAAGCGATTCTGGGCGGCACGCTGGGCCCCGGGCTCGTCCGACAGATAACTCTTGGGCATGCGCACGTCGTTCGGACAGAAGATGCACTGGCCCGGGCACGGGAAGGGCTGGGTCAGGACCGTGAGCGGCGTGACACCGCTCTGACTGCGGACGGGGCGGCGCTGCACCCGGCGCCGGAAGCGGGCCTCGTCGGGGTCGAGCCCCGAGTCGCCGGCGAAGGCCCGGTAGCCCGCGATCAGCTCGCTGCGCGAGAAGTAGCCGCCCCCCGGCTTCGGGTGGCGGCGCAGCAGCGGGTCGAGCCGGTCCGCGGTCAGCGGCTCGACGCGGTTCGGCGGCAGGTCGGCGATCTCGCGAAGCAGGGGCAGCATCGCAGCGCGCAGGGGCCGCGGGTCGAAGTCCCGGTCGGGGCCCCGGCCGCGGAATCGCCCGCCCACGCGTTTTCGGTCCTCGTCGCGCACTCGCCCGTCCTCGGGCGCGGAGTCTAGGCCGCCCGCGTCGCTTCACACTAGACTCGGGCAGCGCCGTGAACCCCCGCACCCGAGCACAGCTCCTCGAGATCAACCGCGCCTTCTACGCGGCCCACGCCGCTGCCTTCGACCGCAGCCGCGGCGCCCGGCCATGGCCGGGCTGGGAAAGACTGCACCCCCTACTCCGCAGCGCGTCCCGGCCGCCCGCCCCGGACGCCCCCGACAGCGGCCGTCCCCGACTGGGCTCGGTCCTCGACATCGGCTGCGGCAATGCCCGCTTCGCCTGTTGGCTCCACGAGGCTGGCTTCGCCTTCCGCTACACCGGCGTCGATGCGAACCCCGCCCTGCTCGAGGCCGCCCGCCGCCAGCTCCCGGCATCCCTCGCCGCGACGAGCGAGCTGATCCAGCACGACTTCCTCACCTCGGGCGCCCCCGGCGCGGCGCTTCCGGCGGGCCCCTTCGACCTGGTCGTCCTGATGGGCGTCCTGCACCACGTGCCCGGCGCCGATTGGCGGGCGCATCTGGTCCAGTCGGCCGCCCAACGATTGGGCGCGGCGGGCCTGCTGGCCCTCGCGGCCTGGCAATTCGCGCAGGATCCGCGCGAGCAGCGCAAGCGGGTGCCCGTTTCGGCGATCGGTCCGGTGCTCGGGGCGCTGCTCGACCCGGCTGAGCTCGAGCCGGGGGACTGGCTGCTTCGCTTCGGGGACGATCCGGCCGCCCCGCCGCGCTATTGCCACCAGGTTCGCGACAGCGAATTCGACGACTGGCCCGGGGCCCTCGGGCTCGCGCGCGTCGCCGATTTCCGGGCCGATGGCGCCGGTGGCGCGGCGAACCGCTACGCCGTCCTCCATCGACCCTGATCGGCGGCCCTGATCCGGCACCGAACGCTTCACTTCCCCTCTGCCGCGGCCGATGGGGAAGACGAACATGCTCATCCCCGCGCGCGCCCTCTTCGCCACCCTCACGGGCGGCGCAACGCTCTCGCTGGCCGGACTGGCCCGCGCGGACGAGGCTGTACGCGGAGTGCCGACCGGAGCGGGGCGGGTGGGCCTCGAAGCGCTCACGGCACCGCTGTTCGCGGCCTACCACGATCTGCTCGCGCGATCCGAGTGGCTGCGACGCCTCGAGACGTTCACGACCTCGACCGAAGGTCTCGTCGCCCTCGTCTGCGCGGGTCTCGTCCTCTTGCTTGTCGCCCGGCTCGCCCGTCGCTTTCGCCAGACCGGGGACCTGACGCTCCAGCTCGAGTTCCCCGACGCGATCGAGGGCGAGTTCGAGATCGCGCTCGGCCGCCGGAGCACGAAGCGCGGCCGCGGCCAGGCCCAGCGCCGGGAAGGTCGCCATGTCCGCGCGGGCGTCCAGCGCGAAACCCAGTTCGACCGCGTCGCAGCCGGCGCGTGGTTCCTGTCGATCGACGGCGAGCTGCGTGCTCCGCGCTCGAAGGCCGTGCTCGCGAAGATCCACGAAGAGCTCGAGGTCCAGATCGAAGTCCATCGCAGCACCCCCGTCTCCCACCGCCTGCCCGGCGTCGAGGCCCCGATCGAGTTCCGCATCCATTGGGACCGCCAGCCGGCGCGGGACTTCGGCTTGTGTGTCAATGGTCGGCCGCAGACGCTGCGTTATGCGGCGCAGGGTCAGCTCCGGACGACGCTCGCGCTGGGCGGCCACACCCTCGTCGTCGGCGCCGGCGACCGCGTCGTCGAGCGGACGGTCCGGATCGAGAGCTACGAGCCGAAGGTCGTGCACATGGATCTGGCATCGCCGGAAGGTCTCGTCTTCAAGGGCTGCCCGCCGGCGGTGAACGCGTTTCTCCAGGGCGATCTCGGCGCGGCGGCTCGCGCTCTCGATCGCGATGGCCAGGCGGCGGTCGGCTCGCTGCTGCTGGCTCGCCTGCATCAGGAGCAGGGCCAGAGCGAGCGCGCCGCCGAGCAGCTCGAGAACGCCGCACGCTGGCGCGAGTCGGCCGAGATCCGGCGCACCCTCGGCCACCACGACCGCGCCGCCTGGTTGTTCGAGCGAGCGGGACAGATCGCGGATGCGGCGGACTGTTATGCCGCAGGCGAAGACTTTGCGAAGGCCGCGCGGGCGTACGCCGCGGTGGAGGCCTGGTCGGACGCGGCGCTCTGCTGCGAACGAGCGGGCGATTCGCGCGGGCAGATCGACGCCCTCGAGGCTGCAGGAGAACTGTTTCGGGCAGCGGCCCTCGCGAGCGAGATCGACGAACGCGCGCGGGCGATCCGGCTGCTCCAGCAGATCGGCCCCCAGGATCCCGACTTTGGCCGCGCCAGCGAGCTGCTCGCCCTCGCCTTCGAGCAGGAGGGCCATCACGATCTCGCCGCCCGTCAGCTCGAGCGTCGACTCGAGCTCCTGGCCCCCGGTGAATCGGTTCCCGGGCTCGAGCTCCACCTGGCCGAGCTGCTCGAAGAGACCCACGAATACGCCCGCGCCCTCGAAGTCCTGCAGACCCTGCGCGAGCGTGACCCCACCCATCCGAACGTCGCGTCCCGGATCGAGATGCTGCGCAAGAAGCTCTCGGCGCCACTGCGGACCGCCGCTTTCGACGCCGCCACGATGCCCCCCGGTGCCACCGCCTTCGTCGCCGCCGAACGCTACGAGGTCCTCGAGGAGATCGGCCGCGGCGGCATGGGCCGGGTCTACAGGGCGCGCGATCGAAGGCTCGGGCGCATCGTCGCGCTGAAGCGCATGCCCGAGAATCTGCGCGACCATCCGGCCGCGGTGCAGCTGTTTCTCGGCGAAGCTCAGGCCGCCGCTCGCATGAACCATCCGAACATCGTGCTGCTTTACGACGCCGACCAGGAGCGCGGGGCGTTCTTCATCACGATGGAATATCTCGAAGGCCTTCCGCTCTCCAGCATCCTGAAGCAGCGCGGACGCCTGGGCCCCCGCGACACGGCGCGCCTCGGCATTCAGGTCTGCGCCGGCCTCCAGTACGCCCACGACCAGGGCATCGTCCACCGCGACATCAAGACGGCGAACCTCTTTCTCACCCGCGACCGCACGCTCAAGATCATGGACTTCGGTCTCGCCAAGATCCTCGAGGCGGTGCGCGACGGTGGCTCGACGATCATCGCCGGCACGCCCTACTACATGGCGCCGGAGCAGTCGGCGGGCAATGTCAGCGACGGTCGCACCGATCTCTACGGACTCGGCATCACGTTATTCGAGCTCTCCACCGGACGCGTGCCGTTCCACGAGGGCGACGTCGCGGCGCAGCATCGCGGCGGTCTGCGCCCCGATCCGAGCGAAGGGATTCTGGACTATCCCCCGGCTCTCGCGCGCCTGATCCTGCAGCTGTTGGCGCCCACGCCGGAAGCACGACCGGAGAGTGCTGCAGCGGTCGGCCACGCCCTGGCCAGGATTCTCGAGGGCTCGGCGACCTGACGAGGCGGCCGACGCGTGGAAGGCAGGTCCCGCGCCTTCGCTCAGTGGGCCGAACGTGGCTCGTGCAGCGGACCGAGCCCCGCCGCCTCGCGGCACGCTGCGAGGATCGGCATCGCCAGCGCGCGGGCGCGCAGCGCCCCCGCCCGCAAGACATCCTCGATCTCGTCGGGCCGGGCCTCGAGCGCCGATCGACGTGCCCGCATCGGCTCGAAGTAGTCCATCAGGCGCGCGAGCAGGTCCTTCTTCACGTCGCCGTACCCAAGCCCGCCGGCCCGGGCGCGGGCGAAGAGCTCCTCGCGCTCCTTCGACGTCGCGAACAGGCTCCAGAGCTCGAAGAGCGCCTGACTCGTGTCCTTCGGCGCCTCGACGGGGGTCGAATCAGTGACGATCCCCATCACGGATTTCTTGACGGCGTTCTTCGCGGCGAACATCGCGATCGTGTTGCCGTAGGACTTCGACATCTTGCGGCCGTCCGTGCCGGGGACGACGGCCGTGTCCTCGAGGATGTAGGGCTCGGGGAGGGTCAGCGCGTCGCAGTCGTAGAGGCGATTGAAACGCTGGGCCATGTCGCGGGCCATCTCGATATGCTGCTTCTGGTCGCGGCCGACGGGCACGAGATGGGCGCCGTAGAGCAGGATGTCGGCGGCCATCAGGACGGGATAGGTGAAGAGGCCATGGTCGACGTCCTCGCCCTTGTCGAGGGCCGCCTTGTAGGCGTGGGCCCGCTCGAGCATCCCCATCGGGGTCACGGAGGTCAGAAACCAGGTCAGCTCCGCCACCTCGGGCAGGTCGCTCTGTCGGAACAGGATGGCGCGCTCGGGGTCGAGGCCGGCGGCGAGATAGTCGAGGGCGACATTGGCGGTGTTGCGGCGGCGCTCGGGGCCGTTTCGCAGACTCGTCATCGAGTGGTAGTCGGCGATGAAGTAGAGCGCGGTGTCGTGTTGGTCCTGCAGGTCGACGAATTGGCGCAGGGCCCCGAAATAGTTGCCGAGGTGGAGGTGCTCACCCGTCGGCTTCGTGCCCGAGAGCACGATCCGAGCGCGATCGGGCAGCGCTGGCTTCGAGTCGCTCGATCGACTGGACGATAATTGACTGGACGACATGGGTGGCAGGGATTTCCGTTGCTTCGTTTTACGCTTCCACGAGCGTGAGCCAGTGGACGAATTCCGGATCCTCGCCGCTCGCGACGCGCCGGAAGCGGTCGCGCAGGCGGGTCGAGATCGGACCGGGACAGACCTCGCCGAGCTCGCTGCCGTCGACCGATTCGACAGGCCATACCCCGGCCGACGTGCCCGTCAGGAACGCCTCCGAGGCGCCTAATAATGCGTCGGGAGGAAGC
>JANNQH010000961.1:0-1554 GCA_031400655.1 Deltaproteobacteria bacterium
CATGGCCATCACGTTGAACCCGCCGCCGGTGAAGCGCATCACGAACGACGTATAGATGATGAAATCGCCGCCGGGCAGTCGCTGAGGCATCGAGTTGACCATCTCTCCCGATGGCAGATCTGGTCGAGACAGCACCTCAACTGGTCCGCCGTCTGCAGACACTCGGCGGACGCCCTCCTTCGTATTCTCGCCGTGCCGGCCGAACAGGATGTAGCCGTCGGCACCCCAGGTGGCGACGCCGCCTCCGTCTCCGATGTCGGAGATGGTCTGAACGCTGCCATCGACGGTGGATCGCTTCAGAAGCTTTTCGTTGGCGAAGAATCCCAGCCAGCGTCCATCCGGTGAGAAGAATGGATACGCTGCTCCTTGCGTGTTTGAAAGTGGCCGGACGACGCTGTCGTCGATCGAGCGGATGAGGAGGCCCCGGTAACCTGACGATTGGCCAACGAACACGACGGTCGCACCGTCAGGCGACAGAGCGATTCCAAAATCCCGCGGGGGCAATCTCGTCTTGTCGTCGACCGCGAGGGACAGCCGTGCGACGCGCGTTCCTGGAGACGAATTGAGGAACGGCGCGCCCGCGAGCGCCCCGCCGAGTGCCGCCAGCAGAGCCGCGCCGGTCCAGAGCAGGTGCATGTTCCGGCGGCTGCTCGGGGCCGCCGCGCCAGAATGTGCCGGCGCTGCCGCGATCCGCCGCAGCTCCAGGAGCACATCGTGGATGCTGGCGAAGCGGTCATCGGGATCCTTGGCCAGGCACGTACGGACGAGCCAGTCGAGCGCCGACGGAACAGGCGGCCCCACCGACGTCAGCGACGGCGCGTCGTCGCGCAGGATCGCGGCCATCAAGCGTGGTGTGCTGTCCCCGGCGAAGGCCCGGCGGCCGGTGAGCATCTCGTAGAGCAACCCGCCGAACGCGAAGATGTCGGTTCGGGCATCGGCCGGCCGGCCTTCGATCTGCTCCGGCGCCATGTACTGCAGCGTGCCGAGCACGGCCCCCGCTTCCGTCATCGGCGCCGCATCGGTTGGTGCCCCCGCGCCGGCGCCCGCCGGCGGCACGATGCGCGCGAGGCCGAAGTCCAGGAGCTTGACCTGCCGCGACATCGACGTGCCAGGGCCTGACCGGGCCAGCATGACGTTGCCCGGCTTGAGATCGCGATGGATGATGCCCTGCCGATGAGCTTTGTCGAGCGCGTCGGCGATCTCGATCGCGCGCGCGAGCGCTTGCTCGATGGGCAGAGGACCGTTCGCTAGCCGCGCGGCGAGGGTCTCGCCCTCGACCAGTTCCATGACGAGATAGTCGAGTCCGTCGTCGTGGCCGACGTCGTGGATCGTGCAGATGTTCGGGTGATTGAGGGCGGCGACAGCCCGCGCCTCCCGTTGGAAGCGCTGGCGGCGGTCGGGGTCGGCGGCCAGATCGCGCGGCAGGATCTTGACGGCGACCGTGCGGCCGAGGCGCGTGTCCCTGGCCCGGTAGACCTCGCCCATCCCGCCAGCGCTTCCAACGGGAGGCGCGGGCTGTCGCCGCCCTCAATCACCCGAACATCTGCACGATCC
>JANNQH010000962.1:0-6323 GCA_031400655.1 Deltaproteobacteria bacterium
ACCGCCCCCGGAAACCCCGCGCGACTCTTGATCTCGCTCGCCCGGCCCTCTACTGTCCGCCCGGGCGAGTAGCTCAATTGGTTAGAGCAAGTGACTCTTAATCACTAGGTTCAGGGTTCGATTCCCTGCTCGCTCACCACCTAAACCGGTCCAACGCGTTTTTCCGTGGTAACGCTTGCTGCAGGACGGCCGCGCAGGAGCGGTCTCGGGCGGGCATGCCGGGGTGGCGGAACTGGTAGACGCAGTGGCCTTAGAAGCCACCGTTCTCTGGACGTGCAGGTTCGAGTCCTGTCCCCGGCACCACCTCCGAAGCGCGCGGGACGTCGCGCTGCACCCAACTTTCACGATCGAGGAATGGATGTCTGTCATGGCTGAATTGGAGACCGCAATGCGCGATGTCCGGGTCGAGAAGAACGTCGTGTCACCCGTGGTGAGCGAGCTGTCGATCGAGGTCTCCGCGGGCCGGGTCGACGCCGCCTTCAGCCGTGTGTTGCAGGAGCTCCGAAAGGGAGCCCGCATGAAGGGCTTCCGGCCGGGCAAGGTCCCCACCCATGTGATCAAGCAGCTCTACGGGCCGCAGCTCGGCGAGGAAGTCGAGCGCCTGCTCGTCAATCAGACGCTCCCGGAGGCCGTCGAGCAGGCCGAGATCGTCCCGGTCGTCGAGCCGCAGATCGAGGCAGAGCCGCCGGTGGCCGGTCAGGAGTTTCGCTACAAGGCTCGAATCGAGATGAAGCCTGCGATCGAGCTTCCCGATCTCGCTTCGGTTTCGGGTTCGCGACCTGCGGTGACGGTGGGCGAGGAAGAGGTTTTGCTCGAGCTCGAGCAGCTGCGCGAGCGCCAGGCTACCTGGATCGAGGAGCCCGAGGCCACGCTTGCGGCCCAGGGTCACCAACTGACGATCGACTTCACGGGCACGGTCGACGGAGTCGCCTTCGAGGGCGGTTCCGCCGAGGGCGTCGAGCTCGAGCTCGGTTCTGGCCGGATGATCCCGGGCTTCGAGGACGAGCTCGTGGGGGCGAAGTCGGGTGAATCGCGGCCGCTCCACGTGACGTTTCCGACGCCCTACGGCAACGCCGCGTTGGCCGGGAAGGCCGCCGTCTTCGCCACGAAGGTGAGCGCGATCAAGCGCCGCGAGCTGCCCGCGCTCGACGATGATTTCGCGAAGGACCTCGGGGATTTCGAGACCCTCGATGAGGTGAAGCGCAAGCTCCATGAGTCGCTCGAGTCCCAACGCCGCAGCGCTTCGGACCGCGCGCTCGAGCGCAGCCTGCTCGACGACCTCGTGACGCGCACGAGCTTCGAAGTGCCGCCCACGCTCGTCGCGCGCCAGCTCGAGAGCCAGGTGCAGCAGCTCGAGCAGCAGCTGCGCGGTCGGCTTTCGGAGAGCGACCTGCGCATGCGCGTGGCCCAGCTGCGCGAAGAGGGATGGGACGAGGCGAAGCGGCGTGTGCAGGAGGCGCTGCTGCTCGAGTCGGTCGCGACGCGAGCCACGCTCGTCGCCAGTGAGGAAGAGATCCATGCTCGCCTCGACGAAATGGCGCAGAGCCAGGGCTTCGATGCGAAGCTGATGCACGACCTCGCGAAGGCCCAGGGTTGGCACGCGGCCATCGCCGCCGAGATCGTCGATCGCAAGGCGCTCGCACATCTCGCCGAGCACGCGCGCATCCGCGACGTCGAGGCCTGAGCGAGCGTTCCTCGTGGTTTCCGGGCTCCGAGTTGCCAAGGCCCCTCGGAAGACCGAGACTCAGCCTGTCGTTCGTTGCAGAGGAGACTCGACTGGCAATGAGGGAGCGCGTCCCGACGGTGGCCTACACGATCCCGTATGTGATCGAACAGAATCAGCGGGGCGAGCGGGTCTTCGACATCTACTCGCGGCTGCTGCGCGATCGCGTGATCTTCCTCGGCAGCGAGATTCATGACGACGTCGCGAACGTCGTGGTGGCCCAGCTGCTCTATCTCGAGGCCGATGATCCCGACAAGGACATCCACCTCTACATCAATTCGCCCGGTGGCTCGGTGACCTCGGGTCTCGCGATCTACGACACGATGCAGTTCATCCGCTCGGACGTGCACACGACCTGCATCGGCCAGGCCTCGTCGATGGGCGCCTGGCTGCTCGCGGCGGGAACCAAGGGCAAGCGAACCGCGCTCGCGAACTCCCGCGTGATGATCCATCAGCCGATGGGCGGCGCGCGCGGTCAGGCTTCCGACATCGACATCCAGGCGCAGGAGATCCTGAAACTCCGCCACCGGATGAACGAAATCCTGTCGGCTCATAGCGGCCGGCCCCTCGACCAGATCGCCGCCGACACCGAGCGGGATTATTATATGAGCGCCGCGGAGGCCCGCGACTACGGCATCGTCGACGTCGTGGCGAGCAGTCGTGCGGCTGTCGCTGTCGCTGCCGTCAAAGAAGGCGCCAAGGAAATCGTCAAGGAAGCCGGCAAATGAAGAAGCGGGATGCTCGATGAAAAAGAGAGACGACAATGCGAATCTCTCGTGCTCCTTCTGTGGGAAATCCCAGAAGGAAGTCAAGAAGCTGATCGCGGGGCCGACGGTCTACATCTGTGACGAGTGCATCGAGCTGTGCAACGACATCATCGCTGAAGAGTACGGCCAGGACGAGGCCGGCGGGTCCCAGCATAAGGTCCTGAAGCCGAAGGAAATCAAGGCGGCCCTCGATGAGTACGTGATCGGGCAGGACCCGGCCAAGAAGGTGCTGGCGGTCGCGGTCCACAATCACTACCGCCGGATCGAGAGCGGGGGAACCGGCGACGTCGAGCTCCAGAAGGCCAACATCCTGCTGCTCGGCCCGACCGGCTCGGGCAAGACACTGCTGGCCCAGACGCTCGCGCGCATCCTCGACGTTCCGTTCACGATCGCGGACGCGACCACGCTCACCGAGGCGGGCTACGTCGGCGAGGACGTCGAGAACATCGTCCTGAACCTGCTCCAGGCGGCGAACTACGACGTCGAACGGGCCCAGCGCGGCATCATCTACATCGACGAGATCGACAAGATCGCGCGCAAGAGCGAGAACCCTTCGATCACCCGCGACGTGTCGGGCGAAGGCGTGCAGCAGGCGCTGCTCAAGATCATCGAAGGGACGATGGCGAGCGTCCCGCCGAAGGGGGGCCGAAAGCACCCGCAGCAGGAGTTCCTGCAGATCGACACGACCAACATCCTGTTCATCTGCGGCGGTGCCTTCGTCGGACTCGAGGGCATCATCGAGCGCCGGATCGGTGTGAAGGGATTGGGCTTCGCAGCCGATATCCAGAACCGACGCAGCCGGAAGAAGGGCGAGATGATGCGTGAGGTCCAGGCCGAGGATCTGCTCCACTTCGGATTGATTCCCGAGTTCATCGGGCGACTGCCTGTGATCGCCACGCTCGAGGAGCTCGACGAGAAGACCTTGATCACGATCCTCACCGAGCCGAAGAACGCCCTCGTGAAGCAATACCAGAAGCTCTTCGCCTTCGAGGGCGTGGACCTGCGCTTCACGGAAGCCGCCCTCGGCGCCGTCGCGCGCAAGGCGCTCACCCAGAAGTCGGGGGCGCGTGGTCTGCGGGCGATTCTCGAGCAGGCGATGCTGGAACTGATGTACGAGCTCCCGTCACGGAGCGATGTGGCCGAATGCGTGGTGGGCGTCGAAGTCATCGAACAGGGGGCAGAGCCGGTCCTCGGTCTCAAGCGAGAGGCGGAATCGGCGTGATCGGAAGCGGAGGGGGGCATGGCTGATTCGGCTAAATCTGAGCCGGGCAAGGGAAGCAGGATTCCGCTGCTTCCGCTCCGCGACATCGTGGTTTTTCCGCACATGGTGGTTCCGCTTTTTGTGGGGCGACCCAAGTCGATTCAGGCCCTCGAAGACGCGATGGCCGCTGATCGCCGTCTCGTCGTCGCTGCACAACGTGTAGCCGGCGAGGAAGACCCGACGCCCGAGGACATCTACTCGATCGGGACGCTCGGCACGATCATCCAGCTGCTGCGGCTTCCCGATGGCACCGTCAAAGTCCTGGTCGAGGGGCGCTCCCGCGCTGAGATCCGTCGTTTCGCGTCGGTCGAGCCGTACTTCGCGGTGGAGATCAACGAGCTGCGCGACGAGGCCAACGATACGCCCGAAGCGCAGGCCCTCGTGCGGTCGGTGCAGGCCACCTTCGATTCCTACTCGAAGCTGAACAAGAAGGTGGCCCCGGAGACGGTCAACTCGGTCGCCGCGATCAGTGATCCCGGCAAGCTCGCAGACACCGTCGTCGCGCACCTGAATCTCAAGCTCCCCGACCGCCAGAAGCTGCTCGAGATCACGTCTGCAGCGGAGCGTCTCGAGGAAGTGTTCAGCCGCATGCAGGCGGAGATCGAGGTGCTCGAGGTCGAGCGCAAGATCCGCGGCCGCGTCAAGAAGCAGATGGAGCGCTCCCAGAAGGAGTACTACCTCAACGAGCAGATGCGAGCGATCCAGAAAGAGCTCGGCGAGCGCGACGATCCGAAGAACGAGATCAACGAGCTCGAGGAACAGCTCTCGACGAAGAAGATGCCGCAGGAGGCGCGCGACCGGACCGAGAAGGAGATGAAGAAGCTGAAGCAGATGTCGCCGATGGCGGCGGAAGCGACAGTGGTCCGCAACTACATCGACTGGATGCTCGGGCTCCCGTGGAACGAATACAAGCACGAAGAGAAGGACCTCCACGTCTCGGAGGGGATCCTCGACGCCGACCACTACGGGCTCGAGAAGCCGAAGGAGCGCATCCTCGAGTATCTCGCCGTGCAGACGCTGGTCGAGAAGCTCAAGGGGCCGATCCTCTGCCTCGTTGGGCCGCCCGGTGTCGGGAAGACGTCGCTCGGAAAATCGATCGCCCGCGCGACCGGGCGCGACTTCGTTCGCATCAGTCTCGGCGGAGTGCGCGACGAGGCCGAGATCCGCGGTCATCGCCGGACCTACATCGGCGCGCTGCCGGGCAAGATCATCCAGGGGCTGAAGAAGGCGGGCAGCTCGAATCCCGTCTTCCTGCTCGACGAGATCGACAAGATGTCGATGGACTTTCGTGGGGATCCGAGTAGCGCCATGCTCGAGGTGCTCGATCCCGAGCAGAACCACACCTTCTCGGACCACTACCTCGACGTCGACTACGACCTGTCGCGCGTGATGTTCATCTGCACGGCCAACGTGCTCTCCGAGATCCCGCGGCCGCTGCAGGATCGCATGGAGATCATCCAGATCCCGGGCTACATCGAATCCGAGAAGCTCGAGATCGCGACCAAGCATCTCGTCGACAAGGTGCGCCGTGACAACGGACTCGCGGAGAGCGACATCGGCTACAGCGATGCCGCGATCCTCGAAGTGATTCGGCACTTCACCCGCGAGTCGGGCGTGCGTTCGCTCGAACGCGAGCTCGCGTCGATCGCGCGCAAGGTCGCGCGTGAGAAGGTCTCGACCGGCACGGCGTTCAAGCCCGTGCGCGTGAGCCCGAAGCTCGTCCGGAAATACCTCGGCGTACAGCGCTACCGCTTCGGCCGCACCGAGCTCGAGAATCAGATCGGCGTCACGACCGGCCTGGCCTACACCGAGGTCGGCGGCGATCTGCTCCAGACGGAAGTCTCGGTGACCCCGGGCAAGGGCAAGCTCCTGATTACCGGCCGCCTCGGCGAAGTCATGCAGGAGTCCGCCAACGCGGCCATGTCCTACATCCGTTCCCGCGCGAAGCAGCTGGGACTCACGAGCGACTTCCACGACAAGGTCGACATTCACATCCACGTGCCCGACGGCGGCACGCCCAAGGACGGCCCGTCTGCCGGCATCACGCTCGCGACCACGATCGCGTCGGCGCTGACGCGCATTCCGGTGCGGGCCAACGTCGCCATGACGGGCGAGATCACGCTGCGCGGGCGGGTGCTCCCGATCGGAGGCCTTAAGGAGAAGCTGATCGCGGCGCACCGCGGTGGTATCGACACCGTGCTGATCCCGAAGGACAACGAGAAGGACCTGAAGGATCTGCCGGAGATCATCAAGAAGAACATCCGGCTGATTCCGGTCGAGCACATGGACGAGGTCCTGCGCGAGGCGCTCGTCGTGACCGATCCCAATCACTTCCTCGAAGTGGGCGACGGGATCCACGAGATCGAGGACATCTACCTAGTTCCCGGCATGCACCCGCATCCGCTCCCGCTTCCGCTCTCCAACGAGAGGAGCGAGCTGACGCATCCGGCGGGCGTGAACTGATCCGTTTTCTTTCGATGGGCGCGTAGCTCAGTTGGCTAGAGCACCTCGTTTACACCGAGGGGGTCCGGGGTTCGAGTCCCTGTGCGCCCACCATCTACCGCTCGCGGCG
>JANNQH010000963.1:0-3078 GCA_031400655.1 Deltaproteobacteria bacterium
TCGATCTCGTTCGGATCGCGCCCCACCTCGTCACAGTGTCGGCGCAGCACGGCGAGCTTGTGTGCGACCTGTGCCGGGCCCCCGAACAAATTGCAGGCATCCGCATACCTCGCGACGAGTCGCAGGGTCTTTCGCTCCCCGCCACCGCCGATCAGGATGCGAGGCCGAGGCGAGCTCACCGGCAGCGGGCTGCAGAGGGTCTCTGCCAGCTCGTAGTGACGACCCGCGTAGCGTCCGACCTTCCCGCTCCAGAGCTGGAGGCAGATCTCGAGCGTCTCCTCGAGGCGCTCGAATCGCTCGGAGAGCGGCGGGAAGGGAATCCCGAGTCCCCGGTGCTCGCGTTCGTACCAGGCGGCGCCGAGGCCGAGCTCGGCCCGCCCTTCGGAGAGGACGTCGAGTGTCGTGACGGTCTTGGCGAGGACGCCCGGATGCCGATAGGTCACGCCGGTGACGAGTGTGCGCAGCCGAATTCGCGAGGTCACGCCGGCGATGAAGGCCAGGGCGGTGTAGCCCTCGAGCATCGGGTCCGTGGCGGGCGCCTGCGACTCCATCTGGAAATAGTGGTCCATGACCGACAGGGTGCGAACGCCGAGGCGTTCGCTCCGGCGAGCGAGATCAGAGAATCCCCGGGCGATGCCGCCAGCGAGCGCCCAGTCGAAACGCCAGACGTGCAGATCCAGATTCATTTCGGTCCTCTCTTCGGTCCTCTCTCGAACGCTCGCATCGCGCTCTAGCCCATGTGTGCCTGTCCGCCGTCGAGGGCGATGCACTGGCCGTTCACGTAGCGCGACCCGTCCGAGCAGAGCAGGGCCACGAAGCGGCCGATGTCCGCTTCGCACTCGCCGGCGTAGCGCATCGGGACCGTCGCGAGGAAGGCGGCGGATTCCTCGGGTCGGTTCGTGATCCAGTCGGCGAGACCCGGCGACGTGGCGAGGGGAAGGATCGCGTTCGTGCGGATCCCCTCGCCGCCCCATTCGCAGGCGGCCGCACGGGTCAGCGATCGGATCGCCTCCTTGACGGCGGCATAACAGCCGTAGTTCGCCATGTCCCAGCGCATGGCGGACGTGCTGGCCAGGTTGATGATCGAGCCGCCGCCCTTGAGGTGGGGGTAGCAGAGCTTCATCAGGCGGAAGGTTGCGAGGGGGCCGGACTCGAAGCCCGCCGTGAACTCGGCGTCGCTGACCCCGTGGAGCGGGCCGAGCGGGACTTCCTGGGCGTTGTTGACGAGGATCTGGATGCCCCCGAGCTGGCGAACGACTTCTTGGACGGTCGCTACCAGGGCCTTCTCCGACTTCACGTCGCAGGCCATCGCGATCGCGCGGCCGCCGCGCTTCTCGATCTGCTTGCAGGTGTCCTCGCACTTCGACGCGGTGCGACCGGTCACGGCGACTGCGGCGCCTTCGGCGGCCAGCGCAAAGGCGATTCCCTGTCCGACTCCCTGTCCCGCACCCGTCACGAGCGCGACCTTCCCGTCCAGCATGCCCATCCTTCTCTCCTTTCGCGGACCGGCGCCGCGACTGCACGTTCTCCCGATCGGGCGATCATTGTAGAGTGGTCGAGCGCGTGTCGCCCCGCGCTGGCGGGCAGGGCGACGGAGAGGATCCGCGATGGCCGAGCTCGAGATCCAGCGATTGGCACCGATGGCGGCGCGCTACGTGCGCCCCGACTGGGTGCGGCGCATCAATGCGATGGGCGATTCCGTCGGCGGGGGCGTCGAAGGTGCGCGGCGGATCGTGCCGCTCGACGCCGACGCGATG
Organism: Deltaproteobacteria bacterium; assembly: GCA_031400655.1. Classification (GTDB taxonomy): domain Bacteria; phylum Myxococcota_A; class UBA9160; order UBA9160; family UBA4427; genus UBA4427. Next base: position 1,758 of record JANNQH010000963.1, read on the forward strand.
CTCGAGGATGCGAGAGCGAGTTTCCCGGAAGGTCCTTTCGGCGATTTCGGGGATCCGCATTGGCAGCGCCGCTACGAAGTCCTTGTCCGGGCCTTCGACGGACTCCCCCAGACGGTCGTCGGACGCCTGATGACGAAGCAGGAGATCGTGCGCTGTCTGCGTACGCGCTTCGTGCTGGCGCGCCACTGGGATGCTCATCCCGAAATCGCGCAGCAGCGGATCGAGGCGCCGATCATCATCACCGGCCCCGCCCGCTCCGGCACCACAATCACCTTCGAGCTCTTCTGGCTCGATCCGGATCTGCGCGGTCCGACGGCGGGGGAAGCGCTGCACCCGCTGCCCGGCCCGGGCCAGGACCGCGCCTCACGCCTTGCGATGAGCGAGTGCGAGCAGGAGTTCTGGGCCGATGTCCAGCCCGAGTTCGCCGCGATCCACGAGCTGCGCTCGGATCTCCCGGTCGAGTGCGTGACGCTGACGGGGCCCTCCTTCTGCGGGGGACACTGGCCGATGGTCGGCGCGGCGGGCGAGACCGACATGCCCGAGACCTACGCGTTCGAGAAACGCTTCCTGCAGCTGCTGCAGTTCGGAAGCGAGCCGAAGACCTGGCTGCTCAAGACGCCGGGACACGTCATGACGATCGATCTCGTCTTCGCGACGTTTCCCGACGCCTGGGTCGTGCAGACCCACCGCGATCCCGTGAAGACCATGCCGTCGACGGTCAGCACGACGGCGATGCTGCAGTGGCTGCGCTCCGACCACGTGGACCTCGCGACGATGGTCCGTCTGATCAGCGGCGCCTTCAGCTACGGCCTCTCCTCGCTGGCCGATCGGCGCGCCCGCGGCGATTTGCCGGCGCGCTTCGTCGACGTGCATTTCCAGGCTCTGCTGCGGGACCCGGTCGAGACGATTCGAAGCGCCTATCGTGGCATGGGTCGGCCGTTTGCGAGCGAGCACGCCGACCGGATCCGCCAATACCTCGCCGAGAAGCCCCGCGGAAAATTCGGCGTCCACAAGTACACGCCGGAGGAGTGGGGCTTCACGCGCGACGAGCTCCGCACATCCCTCGCGGGCTACATCGAGCACTTCGGCATCGAGCTCGAGGACTGATCAGTCGTTCCCGAGCGATTCGCAGGCCGCCGCGAGCCCGGGCTCGCCCTCGCGCGTCTGCACGCCGCGGGCAAGGAACCGATCCATGCGCGGCTTGCGCTCGGAGCGCGGATCGTTCATGAGGCGGTCGAAGGCGCGCTGCTCGACCAATAGATCGGCGCCTGTCGTCGCGTCGCTCACGGATTGGATCGTGCGCTTCGCCTCCTGCAGCGCG
>JANNQH010000964.1:0-9274 GCA_031400655.1 Deltaproteobacteria bacterium
AGCGGTCAGCGAGCTGCGCGATCGTCTCGACCTGCGCGTAGCCCTTGCGTTAGGCGGCGACGACATCCCCGCGAGCGCCGCGAATGCCTCTCACAATGAGGGCGACGCCCTCGAGACCTGGGCCGGCACACCAGCGCGCACCCTCCCCCGCGCGCTTCCGGTCCTCGCCGCCACCGCCACCGCGCTCTCGCTCGGAGGCCTCGCGCTCTGGATCTTCTCGGGCTCGGGGCCGGTGCCGCTCGTCTTCGCGCTTGCACTGCAGAGCGGCTTTGCGTGGTCGATGAGCGGCCGGGTGGCGCCGATCCTGGCTGCGGCGACGACGCCGGTCGAAGGTCTCGCGCGAAGTGCCGCCGTGCTCGCCTGCTTCGAGCGCGAGCGTTTCGAGTCGCCGCTGCTCGTCGCGCTCTCGGCGTCCCTCGCGTCGACGGGCCGCTTGCCCTCGGAGGAGCTCTCGCGCCTGCGCAGCCTGATCGATCGCCGGGACGAGCGCTCGAATCAATTCTTCGCCCCGATCGCGGCGCTGCTGCTCTGGGGCACCCACGTCGCCTGCGCCCTCGAGCGCTGGCGCCTGCGCTGCGGACCGCGGCTCGCGAGCTGGATCGGGACGGCGGCGGAGCTCGAAGCGCTATGTGCACTGGCGGGCTTCGCGTACGAGCATCCCGAGGCGCCCTTCCCCGAGATCGTCGACGACGGGCCGCGCTTCGAAGGCGAGGCGCTCGGCCATCCGCTGATCCCACCGGATCGCAACGTGCGCAACGACCTGCGCCTTGGATCCGCGCCCCAGGCCCTCGTGATGAGCGGCTCGAACATGTCGGGCAAGAGCACCTTCCTGCGCACCGTCGGCTGCAACGCCGTGCTGGCGCTGGCCGGCGCGCCGGTGATGGCCGCGCGGCTCGTGCTCTCGCCGCTGCGCATCGCGGCCTCGATCCGGATCTCGGACTCGCTGGCGGAGGGCCAGTCGCATTTCATGGCGGAGATCCTGCGCCTGCGGCAAGTGGTCGAGATCGCCCGCAACGATCCGCCGGCGCTCTTCCTGCTCGACGAGATCCTGCACGGCACGAATTCCCACGACCGGCGGATCGGCGCCGAGGCCGTGATCCGGGGCCTCGTCGACCACGGGGCGCTCGGTATCGTGACGACCCACGATCTCGCCCTCACGGAGATCGTGCCCGCGAGCGCGGGCCGGCTCGCGAACTTCCACTTCGAGGACCAGCTCGCGGACGGCGCCATGCACTTCGACTACCGCTTGCGAGAAGGCGTCGTCGCGAAGAGCAACGCCGTGGCGCTGATGCGCTCGGTCGGCCTCGACGTCTGACTCCTTACTCGCCACATAGAGGTGCCATGTCCGTCGACCGCCGTCCCCGCGCGCTCGTCCTCTCGCTCTCGCTCGCCGTCTGCGTTTCGCTGGGCACCGCGGCCTGCCAGACGCCGAGGTCCTCCGCTTCTGCGTCCGCCGCCTCAGCGACCGACGCGACCCCCGCCGCGGCGCGCGAAGACACGAGTCGTCGCCAGGCCAACGCCTGGTTCGCGGACGGTCGCCAGGCCGTCGCCCGCGCGGCCCGCTTCGTCGAGGGCGAGCCCCCGGCACGCAACGTGATCCTCTTCATCGGCGATGGCATGGGGATCGCGACGGTGACGGCGGCCCGGATCCTCGAAGGCCAGCGGCGCGGTGAGCCGGGCGAAGAGAACCGGCTCTCCTTCGAGAACCTGACCCACGTCGCCTTCTCGAAGACCTACACGACCGATTCCCAGATCGCCGATTCCGCCGGCACGATGACCGCCATCATGACGGGTGTGAAGACGAAGACGGGGGTGCTCGGGGTCGACGAGAGCGTGCGCCGGGGACACTTCGAGAGCGTCGAGGGCGCGCGGGTCGTGACGCTCCTCGAAGAGGCCGAGGACCGCGGGCTCGCGACGGGCATCGTCTCGACTGCGACCGTGACCCATGCGACGCCCGCAGGCTGTTATGCCCACGTTCCCTTCCGCTTCTGGGAGGACGACTCGCGCATGACGCCCGAAGCGCGCAAGGCCGGCTTCCCCGACATCGCCCGCCAGCTGGTCGAGCTGCCCCACGGCGACGGCATCGAGGTCGCCCTGGGCGGCGGCCGCAATCATTTCCGGCCGACGAGCGAGGTCGATCCCGAAGATCCGAGCGCCCGTGGCGGGCGCGTCGACGGGCGCGATCTCGTGCGGGAGTGGCAGGCCGGCCGGCCCGGCTCGGCCTATGTCTGGAATCGCGACGGCCTCCGCTCCATCGACCGCGGGGCGACAACGCGTCTACTCGGCCTGTTCGAGCCCGGCGACATGAAATGGGAAGGCGAGCGCGCCCGCGACCGCGCCGGCGAGCCCTCGCTGGCGGAAATGACCTCGGTCGCGATCGATCTGCTGGCCCGCGATTCCGACGGCTTCTTCCTGATGATCGAGGGCGGCCGCATCGACCATGGGCACCACGTCGGCAGCGCCTACCACGCTCTCAACGACACGATCGCCCTCTCCGACGCGGTGAGGGTCGCCCTCGAGAAGACCAATCCCCGGGATACCCTCGTCGTCGTCACCGCCGACCACAGCCACACGCTCACGATCTCGGGCTATGCCAAGCGCGGCAACCCGATCCTCGGGAAGAGCGTCGCCGTCGACTGGCTCTCGGAGGACGCCGACACCGTCGGCCTCGACGCCCTCGACCGCCCCTACACGACGCTCTCCTACGCAAACGGCCCCGGCTACACCGGCGCCTCGCAATCCCAGCCCGAAGGTCCCCATCACCTGCCCCACGAGCCCTGCGACGAGCGCCCGCCCTACGCCTGTCACTACCGCGGAATCACTGCCGGGCGGCCCGACCTGTCCGCGGTCGACACGACGAGTCCGGATTACCTCCAGGAAGCGACGGTCCCGATGCTCCAGGAGACCCACGGCGGCGAAGACGTCCCGGTCTATGCGGGCGGAGCGCGAGCGGCGTTATTCCACGGCGTGAAGGAGCAGAACTATCTGTACCACGCGATGGTGGAGGCGCTCGGATGGACGCGAGGGGGCGTACCGGTTCCGCGCTGACGCGACTGAAGGAGATCGAAGCCGACGACGAATTCGTAGCCGACGCCCCCCGGACTACGTCTCGCCGTCCGCCCAACCTGACTCGAATGCGCGCAAGAAGGCCTGGTCTTTGGCGCGACCGCTCGTCGCTTTCGACTCGAGAAGCTTCTCGAGACGCCCCACGCGAATCCTGGTTCCCGATATGTCGAACGTGGCCGCGTCCTCGGACAGCGTCGCAAAATCAAAGCCTGAAATCGAAGTCATCAAGTCGATCTGTCCCGCCTCGACGTGGAGGGCGCTCACGCTGGCGCCGTTCTCGATGATGCGGCGGAGCACGAGCTCATCGTCCAGGTCCACGAAGGGCTCCCCACCCGCTTCGAACGCGTACCCTAGATCCGAGAGAATCTGGAATGCTCGGCGCAGGTTGACAACGGTGGGTGCGAGCAGCGCGTCGAGATCGAGCGTCGCGAAGGCCTGAGCCGGAGTTCGGGCGTAGAAGTTGATCCCGCCGACGCCAACGACCACGAATCGAACACCGCCTGCAGCGAGGGCAGCGAGGGCTCGGGAGAACCCACTAACGCTCGACGACACGCGTGGCCTGGCGGATCTCGTGCTCGAACTGGAGCTGGTTCCACATCGCATTCAAGACCCAGGTCTTGTCCGCCCCAGGGCGGTTCCACGGCTGGCATTCGATCCGCCGGGCGAGCTCGATCAGCCGATCCGTCATGGCAATTGTCCTCGAGCTCAAGCCGCAGAGAACAGACTGGATGAGCTGCGAGAAAATGGTCGAAGTCCCGACGCGATGCAACCACGTCGCCCGAATCGAGCTGCCATCAACTACGCGCCACGTACGTGCGCCCGCGAAAGACCAGCTTCCTGAGCACGAGCCGCCCCTTCGGCTCGAAGAGATCGTCTGGAATCACGAGCTCTCCGTCCCGAATCTCGATCCCCAGGATGGCGTAGGCGGCCGAGAGCATGCGGGCCGCTCCGCCGGTGTACCAGCTCCAGCCGCCGCGGCCTTCGTAGCCCGGACCGAAGTAGATGTCGGCGGGCTGCTGATGCGGTGACAAGCCGTAGCGCTCGAGCTGCTCGGGGCCGGGCTCTGAAATCGGAGAGATCTTGATCCAGATCTCGACGGCTCGAGCCCGCAGCCGCGTCGCTTCGTCCGCGTCTCCTTCCGCCGCGGCGAGCTCCGACAGGCGGACCAGCGCGTCGACGAGCCAGGACACGCCGTGCGTGTACTGGCCGCCGTTCTCGCGCACTCCCGGCGGATACTCTGCGATCCGACCCGGATCCGGGCCCGAGCTCGCAACGAAGGGCGGCGCGAGCAGGAGCACGAGGTCGTCGCGCTCGAGCTGCCGCAGCGCCGTTTCGACCGCAGTCCTTCCCTGCTCGAAGTCGACGGCACCGGACAAAACCGGCCACGCGGACGTCAGCGCATCCGCGAAGACGAGTTCCTCGCCCGTGTCCGTAGTGGCGCGCACGAAGCGCTCGCCTCGCCACATGCCGGCCAGCGCCGCTCGCAATCGAGCCGCCGTGAGACGATCGGTGTCGCCCGCACCCGATCCCCGTCGGTCGTCGGCCAGCTCCGCAAAATCGACGAGCACATCGTGCAGAAAAAAGCCGAGCCAGACACTCTCGCCACGCCCTCCGGCACCGGCCCGGTCGAGCGCATCATTCCAATCCCCGCTCCCGAGCAGTGGTAGGCCGTGAGCTCCGCTGCGCGCGATCGTTCGTTCGATCGCGCGCCGGCAATGCTCATAGACCGAGGCCGTATCGCGCGAAGGTCGCGGGACGACGAGCAGTCCGGCCGCGCCGCGAGGGACCTGCGGGCCCTCGAGGAACGGGACCTCCACATCGAGCAGCGCCCGGTCCCCAGTGGCGCGCACATAGCGGGCGACCACATACGGGAGCCACAGATGCACGTCCGACGCCCGACCGCGCGCGCCCAGCCCGGTGGAGCCGTGCTTCGACGGATGCCACCACGCCAGCACGTCGCCCTGTCGAAATTGCTGCCCCGCGTGAAGCAGGATCTGGTGCCGTGCCAGGGCCGGGTCGTGGAAGAACAGCGGCAACACGTCTTGTAGCTGGTCGCGGAATCCGTACGCGCCACTTCTCTGTTCAGGTCCGGCGCGCGCCCATAATCGCGAGGTCTGGATCTGGTAGGGAAGCCAGTCGTTGACCAGCCGATCGAGCTCCGGGAGATTGGTCTCGATCCGCAGCGTCGAGAGACGCTCCGCCCAGCCATGGCGGGCTGCGACGGCGCCCTGCTCCGCCCTGGGCAGGTGCGCCGCGATCAGCTCCTTTGCGTGCGCGCGGGTCCGCGTCTGTCCGAGAACCATGCAGATCGTGCGAGTGCCGCCGGCCGGGACCTCGACCTCGCCAGCAAACGCCGCGATCCGGATTCCGTCGTCTTGGGCGTCGACATCGGGCAGCCCGTGCTCGACAAAGTACGGGTGCGAGAGGTCTCGACCGTTCCCGCCGAGGAAGCGCGCGCGGACGCACTCGCTGACCGGATCGACGAGACTCGTCGCGACAAACGCCACGCCCGCCACGAAGTCGTTCTCGGAGTTCGAGAAGAAGAGCGCACCCGAGGCAGTCTCACGCGTCACGTCGAGCTTCCCGCGACTGTCGAGTGGCAGCTCTGCGAGCACCATCTCGAAGTAGGGCACCACGCGACAGCGCACCGGGTTCTCAGCGCGGTTCTCGAGGCGCAGAAGCCGCAGCTCGACGGGGGCGTCGGCCAAAACGCAAACCTCGAGGGTCGCGCTGAGGTCGCCTTGGGACTGGCGGAACGTCGCGTAGCCGCAGCCGAATTCGATCTCGCGCGGACCCTGTGGCGAAGGGAAGACGATCGGCGCCTGCCCGTCCGCGAGCGGTGTGATGTAGACCGCCTGCCCGGGGACCGCGGCGGGCACCGTGTCGAGCGTGAAGGGCGTGAGCGCATTCTTCTGCGCGTTGGCGGCGAAAGAAAAGATCGCGCCATCGCTGCTCACGATCGCGCCGTGACCCAGCGGACTGGCGAGCACATGCGTGAACGGCCGCGGCGTCTCGCCATGGATCCGAAGCGCACGGCCATCGGCCGAGAACTGGAAAGGCGGTTCGGACAGCTCCGGCCGGCGGGAGTCTTCGAGCGTGCGCGTGCGGGCGAACGCGGGCGCGAGGGAGGCCTGGTCGGGAACGGCAATGCCGAGATGGCGCGCGATCAACGCCGGCGCGCCCCGTTCATCCTCGACCCAGCCGTCGACGAAGACGATCGTGGCGCTGCCACGCGGCTCGAGATCGACCGCGACTCGCAGGCTCGCGCAGGGATCGAAGGTGTGGAGCAGGCCTTCGTCACTCGGCGCACGGGCGCGGCCCAGGGCGAGCGCGCGTGGCGCGCGCAGGCTGCCGCTCCCGATGAAGCGCGTGCGCGAGTCCTCGTAGCCCGTGAGACGCAGGCGGTCGTCCGAGCCGACGCGGACGGCATGGAATGCAAGCGGGCGACTTCCAGGCCGCCGATTTGCGCCGTGCTGCCGGCGGTCGTGGGCCAGGATGGCGCCGAGGGGCGCCACAAATCGGGTTCCCACGTAGAGAGACGACAGCCGCGGGTGGCGCTGATAGGCGTCGGCCAGATCGAGCGCCAGCTCCTGATAGCTCGTGATCTCGAGTCTGCGTGGCCGATTCTCGAGGTTCTCGAGTCGGATCCGCCAAGTCACCACGGAATCCTTCGCGTCGACCTCGATCTCGGCTCGAGCGTGGACACCACCGAAAGTGTTCACGATGCGCAGGCGCGCCGGCCCGGGCTGCGTGATGGCATAGTCCACGCCCACGCGCCGAAGCGGCTCGGCCGCCAGCGACCAGACGGACTCTTCACCGGCGTGACCCCGTTCGAGATCGCGCAGGTAGAAGAGATTCCCGCGCAACGAGAGGGGATCGTCCGGGCGGCGGGTCAGATCGATCTCGCGGCCAGCGTGCGCATCGCAGAGGACGCGACTGAAGCCGAGACCTTCGCGCGTAAGCTCGAGCGTATAGGTGCCATTGGCGAGCATGAAGTCGCTCTCGCGGACAGGCGCCAGGTCCGCATGACGACCAGGCTCGAGCCGCGCCGCGCGCCGCCGCAGCCGTTCTCGACCCAGGACGACCGCGACGGCCAGTCCGAGCGCAAGCGACGCGAACGAGTAGCCGAGCAGCACGCTCGACACCGGCGCCGAGAGCGACGCGTCCGCCGCGCGCACCGCGTCGGCCTGCGTCCACGCGTAATCCCAATCGGCGCCGCGCGGAATGTAGAAGGGGATCAGCAGCGGTCCCCAGGTGGCGAAGCGCCGGATGCCCTCCGGAATCACGCGTGCCCGTGATCCGACACCGAGGAAACGCGCAGCCTTCTCGTCGAGCGCGTCGCCGCCGACGAAGGAGAGATTCACGAGCGTGGCAACCCGCAATCCCATGTGATCGAACCAGATGAGAATGCGGAGCCAATCGTACGCGAGCAGGCCGAGGAAGACTTCGAGGCTCCAGCGCCGGAAGTCGCCCGGGTCGAGGGCGAGTGCATGCAGCGCGGCGATCACACTGCGCACCGCTCCGTCCTGGTTGTACCAGGTCGGCTCCGGAGACAGCCGCAGGAAGGAATAGATGACGGGTGCCATCCAGAGACCCCAGCGCTGCACGCGCAGGGCCTGCTCGCCGACCCCGACGAGCCCCCCCGGCGTGAGCAGGCGACGCAGCGGAGCCGCGCTCTTCTCGATCAGCGCCGTCAACAGCACGAGGTTCACACTGAACAGGGGCGCCGCGATCGACCAGCTGATGACGCCCGATAAGGACTCCACGAAGAAGAGCTTCACGCCGCCCGTGACCCCCCCGAGATCGACGGCGCCCCATTTGCTGAACCAGGGATAGATGACGTAAGGCGTGATCCCGCCCGAAGCCGGCGGAACGAGGCCGGCATAAAGCCTGAACTTCTGGAGCACGACGTCGAGCTGCGACGCCTCGAAATACCAGCCGAGCGCGATCCCGATGCCTCCGCCGAGCCATGCGCCGAGCGCATACACCCGCCAGGTTTGAAGCCGCTGGCGGCGACCGGCCAGAATCGAAAGGACGTCGCGGACGAGGTCCACGCCGGCATACGTAGCCACCCCGACGATCAGACCGAATCCGGCGCGCTCGCCAGACGACTCCGCAGGCAGGGCCCACTCGGCCGCGAGCCCAAGCGCCGCTCCGACGACTAGGCCGCGCAAGAGATTGCTGGGCGCGAGTACGTTCGCGGAGAGTCTGGCGAAGAACGGCGCGCTCCCATCGAAGCTCTCGACGACGGTCCGCATGAAGGCGAAGAGCAGCCCACCCACGAGCGCGAGGCCGAGCAGCGGCGCGCGGGGCAGCCACGACTGGGCGGCCGGCAGATCGAGAACGAATGCGACGGTCTGGATCAGCGCCATGAAGAGGCCGCCGAAGACGGCACCACGCGTGAGCCCCTCGCGCGCATACTGAAAGGCAGCCCGCCCCGTCGGCCGGCGCCCGCGAATCGCGTCGAGCAGTGCGCCCGTGACGAGATGCGTCTCGGCCCACAGTCCCGCTTGCGCCAGCGTCGCCGCGACGACGGCCGCGATCCGCCCCGCGGCCACTCCCATCCCAGACGCGAAGGGGCTCGCGCTGGCGTCCGCGATCCAGGGCGTGGCCGCCGCGAACACGGCACAGGCCGCCAGCAGCCCATGCAGTCGCGTGCCGCGGGTGGAGCGGCCATCCATCACGAGGCCGATGCCGAAAAAGACGCAGGCGTTGAAGACTACGATCACCAACGCGCGTCCGAGGAACAGGGCGGCCGACGGCGTGCACCGGGCGCAGAGCGCATGGCCGGCCGCGGCCGTCAACTCGGGCGACGTGAGCAGCCAGAGCCCATTGAAGAGAAACGGAATCGCCAGGGCGACGAGGCCCGTCCACGGCGAGAGCGGACGCCCGGCGCGCCTGATGGACCACGCGCTCGCCGCGAGATACAGCGAAGCCGCCATCAACGCACCGACGCGGCTCAGCACGAGCAGATCAGCGGCCGCCGCGGGGGGCTGCCAGACGAGGGTCTGCGGATCGCTCGCGAGGGCGATCAGGCCGAGGCTGGCCGCGCCCTGCAGCAGCGCGGCGAGCAGCGGCCCGCGAGCTTTCAAAGCTTCAGCGACGGTACGAGCTCCGTCGGTTCCCAAGCGCACTCCACCCCCCGGAACTCCGATCCGAGACCAGATAGCCGAAGTCCACGCTCTTCGAAGGGGGCTCGGGCGGTTCT
>JANNQH010000965.1:0-1866 GCA_031400655.1 Deltaproteobacteria bacterium
CCGACGGGAATGGTGGATGAAGAGTGCTTTGCCGAGGTCGAGGCCGAGATCCCGACTCCGGGCAATGGCCAGGCGCTGATCCGCGTGCTCTGTGTCGCGATCGATCCCGCGATCCGCGGCTGGATCGATGCCCGGGGCAGCGGCTACCTCCCGGCGCTGGAGCTGGGCGACCCGATTCGCTCGAACGGGATCGGCGTCGTGCTCGAGTCGCGCAGCGAGCGTCTGCCGCTCGGCTCCCTCGTCACCTGTCTGACCGGTTGGCAGGAGTACGCGCTCGCCTGTGGCGACTTCTCCGATCTGGCGAAGTTCGCGAGCCCTCTGCCGGAGGGATGTTCCCCGCTCGAAGGCGCAACGGTCATGGGACAGGTGGCGGTCACCGCCTACGCCGGCGTGATGCGCGTTGCGCCGCCCGCTCCCGGCGAGACCTATGTCGTCTCCGCCGCCGCGTCGGGCGTCGGCTCGCTGGTCGTCCAGCTGGCGCGGCTCGAAGGGGCGCGCGTGGTGGGCATCGCCGGCTCGCCCGAGAAATGCGCCTGGGTGACCAGGGAGCTCGGTGCCGATGCCTGCATCGATTACAAGCGGGAAGACGTGGACGCGCGGCTCAAGGCGCTGTGTCCGAAGGGCGTGAACGTCTTCTTCGACAACGTCGGCGGCTCGCTCCTCGACGTCGTGCTCCGGCGGATCGCTCATCGCGGGCGGATCGTCCTCTGCGGCACGCTCTCGACGGACAACGCGGGCGAGCCCTATCGACTCCGCAACTACGATCGCCTGATGAGTCGCCGCGCGTCGATGGTCGGGCTCAACGTGATGGACCACTGGGATCTGTTCCCGGAAGCGCTCAAGCGGATCGGGAACTGGCTCGCCGCGGGCACGCTCGTTCATCGCACCGAGCAGGTCGAGGGACTCGAGAATGCGCCGCGCGCGCTCGTTCGTCTCTACAACGGGGACCATCTGGGCAAGCTGGTCGTCAATCTCGACCAGGCTGTGAAGGGCTGAATCCATGGACCGTTCTCATGCTCGGCTGGCGCGCATCGCACTGGCGATCCTGCTCACGGCGAGTCTTGCCGGATGCGCGACCTCCCGGATCGAAAATGCCTGGGTCGAGCCGTCGGCGACGGCGAAGTCCTTCGCGCTGAAGAAGGTGCTGGTCGTCGCGCTGGTCCGGGACGGCGCCATTCGACGCTCCACCGAAGATGCGCTCGATCGGGCGATCAGCGCCGGGCCCCGCGGCGAGTCCGGTGAGCTCGTGGTGGAGCCGTCCTACAGGCTGCTCGACGATCGCGAGCTGGCCGACGTCGCGGCCTCGCGCAAGAAGGTGGAAACGGCGGGCTATGACGGCGCCGTGCTGATCCGTTTCGTCTCCAGCCACCAGGAGGTGACCGTCGATCCGCCTTCGTACGGCGGCGGGTTCTGGGGGGGCGGTTACGGCCATGGTGGTCGGGTTGTGATGTACGACCCCGGATCGGTGCAGACAGACACGATCCTGAAGCTCCAGGTCAGCATCTACTCCCTCGCCGAGAACAAGCTCCTCTGGTCCGGCGTCAGCCGCACGCTGAATCCGAGCAACATCGAGAAGCTGGTGGACGGTGTGGCGAAGGCCGTGCGCGACGACCTTCACGATCGCGGGCTCGTTCCCTGATTCCAGGATTGGGCGCCAATGCCAGGACTTGTCCAGGAAGATCGGGACAACCCGTTCAGCTGAGCGCCCCGGCCGCCGCCATGTCCGAGATCTCGCTCTCGCTGTAGCCGAGGACGTCCCGCAGCACCTCGAACGTGTGCTCGCCGATCAACGGCCCGGCGTGTCGCGGCTTCGCCGGCAGGTCGGAGAAGATCGTGACCGCTCCGTCGAAGGTGCTCCGGCCGAAG
>JANNQH010000966.1:0-4563 GCA_031400655.1 Deltaproteobacteria bacterium
TAGGTCTCGGACACGCTCACCGCGATCAACGCCACCGCCAGTCCGTAGAAAACCATCACGCACTGCACCATCGAGCCGATGAACTCGGAATCCTCGACGCGCACCCGCAGCCGTGGCAATAATCGACTTCGCACCAGGAACAGGCCGCCAATCGAGAATAAATACAGACAGGCGACGATCGCCGGCCCGGTGATCCAGAGCGGAAGGTCGAATAAGAGCTCGGTCATTTCCTGATTGATCTCTTCTCTGGTGATCTCTCGCGGGCGGTGAGTATCGAGCGAATCCCCGCCGCGTCGCGTCCTGCTAGGCCGTCAGCCAATGGTGCTTCTGCGGCTTCGCCTTGGCGTGGGGGTCGATGTGGACGTTGATGATGCTGGGCATCGAATCGCCCAGCGCCTGCTTGAGCGACGTCGAGAGCTCGGCCGGCGTTCGCACCGAGTAGCCCGTGCCGCCAAAGCCCTCGATCATCCGCTCGTACCCCGCCTGGATCGTGTAGGCCGAGGCCGGTGATTGGAAGCGGTCCTCAGGCAGCGATTCGAATCCGATTCCGATGCCATTGTTGTTGATGATCACGAATACGATCGGCAGGCGGTAGCGACAGGCGGTCTCGACCTCCATGCCGCTGAAGCCGAAGGCCGAGTCGCCCTCGATGCAGATCACCTTGCGATCGGGATGAACGACCTGGGCCGCGATCGCCTGAGCCAGGCCCACGCCCATCGTGCCGAAGCTGGCTGCATCCAGCCGCTCGCGCGGCTGCTTGTGCATCAGCACGCTTCGACTGATGTCCATGGTATTCGCGCCCTCGGCCTGGATGATCGTGCCGGGCGGCGCCTGCTCGCGGATCTCGCGGAGCACGCGGTAGTAGCCCATCGGGACGGCGTCGTCGTTCATCATGCTCTGCACGAAACGCTTGTTCTCTTCGACCTTGACGTCGAGCGTCGCGCGCCACGGCGCGTTCGCGGCGAAGCGGAAGGGCTCGGCCGCGAGAGCGTCGTTCAGCTGGCCGACGATGGCCTTGAGGTCCCCTACGAGCCCGACCTCGGCGGGCACGTTGCGACCGATCTCCTCGCCGTGGATGTCGATCTGGATGATCTTCACCTTCGCGTCGAAACGCGGCGGCAACCCGAAATGCATGATCCAGTTGAGGCGCGCCCCGAGCAGCACGACGACGTCCGCCTGCTCGAGCGCGAGGCCCCGGGCGGGCGCGACCGACAGCGCGTGCTCGTCGTCGACGACGCCCTTGCCCATCGGCGAGCTCAGGAACGGAATCTGTGTTGCTTCAATGAAGGCGCGCACTTCGCCTTCGGCGCGGGCGTAGGCGGCGCCCTTGCCGATGATCACGAGCGGGCGTTTGGCCTTGCGCAGCACGTCGATCGCACGCTGCACGTCCGAGGGAGCGGCCAGCGTTCGAGGCGGGTCCGGGCAACGCTCCGGGATCGTGACCTCGCTCTCTTCGACAAGAGCCGACAGGAAGTCATCCGGGAAGTCGAGGTAGCTCGCTCCGGGACGGCCGTTGATGCAGCTCCGGACGGCCTGCTCACAGTAGAAGGGGATGCGACTCGTCTGGTCCGGGCGCGCCGCGTACTTCGAGTAGATCCGAGCGAGCTCGACCTGCGGCGCTTCCTGGAAGGCGCCCCGGCCTTCCTGGTAGGAGTTGCTGGCACCGCCTAGCAGGATCATCGGCCAGCAGTTCTCCTGGGCATTCGCGAGGCCGGCGATGCCGTGGATCATGCCGGGTCCCGAGACGGTGAGGCATGCGCCCGGGCGACCGGTCAGGTAACCCACGGCGCCGGCGGCGTAGCTCGCGGCTTGCTCGTTTCGCATCCCGACGAATTGGATGCCCTCGGCTTGCGCCGCGGCGGCGATCCCGAAGACGGGGAAGCCGACGATGCCGAACATCTTGTCGACGCCTTGCTTCTTGAGGCTGCGGGCGATGAGCGTATTGCCGTCGAGGCTGGCCATGCTGTGGGTCTCCTGCTGCTCGAAAGGAGCTCGAATAGAGAAGGGGTTACGCGAAAGCGGGTCGCGCTGTCTTCCACGACGCTAGAATGGCGGCTCCACCGGGACAAGGCTCGATCCGAGCGACTTGAACGGGGCTGCTCGCACGCGGCCTGGATCCCGGGGTGAAAGGGGAGCCTGCATGCCGGCACTCGATGGAATGCGCATCCTGGACATGACCCAGTACGAGGCGGGAACCTCGTGTACGCAAGCGCTGGCCTGGATGGGAGCGGACGTCGTGAAGGTCGAAGCGCCGGGGATCGGCGACCCCGGCCGCTGGGTTGCGGGGGGCGGCGCCTATTTCTGGAACTGGAACGCCAACAAGCGGAGCGTCGTAATCAATCTGCGCAAGCCGGAAGGGCGTCAGGTGCTGCTCGACCTGCTTCCGCGCTTCGACGTCTTCGTCGAGAACTACGCCCCGGGCGTGGTCGAACGCCTTGGCCTGGAATACGAGACGCTCAAGCAGGTCCATCCGTCTGTCATCTACGCCCAGGTGAAGGGCTACGGCAACGACGGACCTTATTCGAAATACCTCGCCTACGACATGTGCGCCCAGGCGGCGGCGGGCACGTTCTCGATCACGGGTCAGCCTGACGGACCGCCGACACTCCCCGGCGTCACGGTCGGCGACTCAGGCACGGGCATGCAGCTCGGCATGGCGATCCTGGCCGCGTACATCCAGAAGCTGCGAACGGGGGAGGGTCAGCGGATCGAGATCTCGATGCACGAGGCGATCACCTACTACATGCGAACCCATCTCGCGAACGGCGCAGATTGGGGTCGCCGTGCGGCGCCGCGATTTGGCAGCCAGACGGGCGCGGCGCCCTCGGGTCTCTACGCGTGCAAGCCATTCGGTCCCAACGACTACGCCTTCGTGTTGGCCGTGACCGCGACCCACATCGACAAGATGTACATGGCCATCGATCGGCCCGACCTCATCTCGGACGAGCGCTTCGACACGAACGAGAAACGCCTCGCGCGGACACCCGAGCTGCACGACGAAATCGAAAAGTGGACGCGCGCGCGGACCAAGCACGAAATGATGCGGGAGCTGGGGGAGGCGGGCGTGCCGTGCGCCGCGACGATGGACACGGCCGAGCTCTACGACGATCCGCATCTCAATGCGCGCGGCTTCGTCAAGACCGTCGAGCACCCGGAGCTCGGGTCCGTTCGAATGCTGGGATTCGCACCGCGCATGTCGGCCAACACGGTCGAGCTGGTGCGACCGCCTACGCTGGGCCAACACACGGACTCGGTGTTGGCGGCGGAGCTCGGTTTCGATCCGGATCGCCTGCGCGCACTGCGGACCGCCGAGGCCATCGCCTGAAGCAGACAACGCTAGAGCGCTATGCGCCCCAGCCGCCCGATGCCGACCAGAACGCCGATCGCCGCCAACATCAGCCCCGCGAGCCCCAGCCCGAATCCCCCCGAGATGTCGTAGAGCGCACCGACGCCCATCGGTCCGAGCACGCCCCCGATCTGTGCCGCCGAGAAGAAGAGTCCGCTCGCGGTGCCGGCGCGGCGTTCGCCCACGCCCGGTAGCTCGAGCAGGGTGAGGATGAGGATCGGCGTCAGCACGGTGGCGGCGGCGCCCTGGAGCAACAGGCCCGCGAGCAGCGAGGGTCGAGCTTCGAGCTGCAGGAACAGGGTCGAGAGGCCCGACGTGGCGACGAGCGCGAAGAGGATTCGCTGGCGACGCGGTGGAATCGCGAGCCGCGGAATCAGCAGGGCGGAGCCGATCCCTATGGCGGTCGGGATGGCGGACCAGTAGCCCGCTTCGACCGTCGTCAGGCCACGCGCGTGAAGCAGCGCGGGAAGCCAGCTGCCGACCCCGTGGCTGATCATGAAAGTTCCCGCTGCCATCGCCAGCAGAATCCGCACGCCGGGGAGGGCGCCGAGCTCGCGCATGGCCGAGAGCTGGGGCAGCGCGGCGGTGCCCCGCCTTCGCTCCTCCGCTTCGCGAAATTTCGAGCGCGACGTCACGGCGAGCCAGACGCCGCCGGACGCAGCGGCCACCCCGGCCCAGACCCGCATGAGCTCCCGCCAATCGCCGAGCCAGGGCAGCAGCCACGAGTGTGTGAGGGTCAGCGCGAGCGCGCCGCCGATCGCGGGGCCGGTCGCGTAGATGCCCATGGCGAGACCCCGGCTCGAGCCCTCGAACCACTCGGTGACGATCTTGGGCGCGCCGGTCGAGATGAGGGGCGCGCCGAGACCGAAGGCCATCACCGAGAGGAGGAGCGTCGTGAAGTCGTGAGAGACGCTGCGCGCGAGGGCCGAGAGCGCGATCAGCGTGATGCCGATCGAGAGGGCGAAGCGGCTGCCCAGTCGATCGAGCACGAGGCCGCACGGGATCGCGGCGAACATGTAGACGAGCTGCCAGGCGCCGAGCACGCTGCCCATCGCCGAATGGGAGATGCCGAGGTCGCGCTCGACCAGGGAGACGAGTGGGGCAAGACAGCTCGCTACCAGCCCGAAGGAGGCGTAGAGCCCCCAGACACCCACGAGCAGCAGCCAGCGCATGATCCCCTTCCGTCCGAGCCGGCACACTCTAGGGCACGTCGGAAC
>JANNQH010000967.1:0-10438 GCA_031400655.1 Deltaproteobacteria bacterium
CACGAGCATGGCGGTCTATCCAGCACCCGCACAGTGAGTGTGTCTTTCCGTGCGAATGATGGCTCGGGCGTCCCAATGGTTGGGGCGCCCGCTGCCATTTTCGCAGCTCGACATGCTTACGCGAGAGTGGCTAGGGAGTTAGTTGAGGGCCGGGCGCCGGAGGGCCAGGGCATCGCGACGCAGTCGGACGGCCGCGGAATCCTCGCTGCGCGGCGCCAGCTCGAGGTAGCCCGTCAGGTCCTCGATCGCGGCGTGGATGCAGTCGAGGCGCTCGAGCAGCAGGCCGCGGTCGCGCAGCTCGTGGGCCGCCTTCGGATCGAGGACGAGGATCCGGTCGAAGCAGCCGAGGGCCGCGAGTCCATCGCCCTGGCGCAGGTACAAGAACTTCAGGTTGTTCAGCATGCGCACCCAGATTTCGCGGGCCGTCGCCGGCCGGACCCACAGCGGGTCGAAGGGCACGTGCTCCCCCGCCGCGGCGCGCAGGCGTCCCATGCATTCCTCGACGGACAGGACGCGGCCGAAGAAGGGATCGACGATGATCTCGCTGGTCGCTTCGCCCGTGCCGACCACCTTCGCCAGGAAATGGCCGGGAAAGCCGATGCCGTAGGCCTCGAGCCCAAGCTGGCGCGCGATCTCGACGTAGAGAATCGAGAGCGTGATCGGGAGACCGCGCCGTCGGACCAGGACCTGGTCGAGGAAGCTGTTGCGGGGGTCGTCGTACTGGTCCTGATTGCCGCGGAACCCCTCGACCTCGAAGAGGCAGTGATTGAGGGCGGCGACCGCCCGCGCGGGGCTCGCGGCGTTCTCGACCTGGGGTCGCACGCGAAGCACGAGCTCGGCGAGCGTCCGCAGCGCCGCCTCGATATCGACGCCGCTGCCTGCCTCGGCGGCCAAGACGAGCGCCCCTTCGGCCAGGCCGGTCGGGCCCTCCGGCAGTCGGGCCAGCGCGCGGAAGCGTTCGGAGATTTCGCCGTTCACGCCGAGAACCTACTCAATCCCGGGACCGGGGGACCACCTCGAAAGTGACCCGTTTTCCATCGCGCAGGACGACGATTCGCGCCTGCTCGCCGACGCGCAGCGCTTCGAGGGCGTAGGTGAAGTCGTAGAGATTCTCGATCGTTTGACCGTCGACCTCGACGATCGTGTCCCCGCGGCGGAGCCCCGCCGCTTCGGCCGGACCAGCGGGGGCCACGCCGGCGAGCAGGACGCCTACGACGCCGCTCTCGCTGTAGTCCGGGATCGTTCCGACGAAGACGCGCAAGCCTCCGCGATTCGGGCTCGCGGCAGGCAGCGGCTGGGCCTCGAATGCGGGCGGCTCTTCGGCGCGGGAGAGCGCCACGGCGACGCGGGTAAAGAGCTCGGCGATCGCCGCCGCCCCTTCGTCGTTCAGCAGCTCGGGGCGGTCGCGCGGTGTGTGGTATTCGGCGTGGGCACCCGTGAAGGCGGAGAGCACGGGCAGGCTCCGGGTGTAGAAGCTGGTCGAATCGGTCGGCAGATAGGCGTCGTCGCGCACGCCGAGGGCAAGCCTGCCCGGCAGCGCCGCGCGCTCGAGCAATGCCTGAAATCCCGGGCTCGACCCGACGCCATGGACGATGAGCTCGTCGTCGAGGCGGCCCACCATGTCGAAATTGAGATAGGCGACAGGGCCTGCGTCGTGGCTGTGCGGATTCACGTTCGAAGCAACCCATTGATCGGAGCCCAGCAGCCCGAGCTCTTCGCCGGACCAGGCCGCGAAGATGAAATCCCGCCGACCCAGGTCTTCGCCGGCTCCGCGACGGGCCGCGAGCTCCTCGGCGATTTCGAGCAGGACCGCGACGCCGGACGCATTGTCATCGGCACCGAAATGGATCTGCCCCTCCTCACTCGCATCCGCCAGGGATCCCGACCCGGCACCGCGCCCGAGGTGGTCGAGGTGGGCACCGAGCACGATCGTCTGTCGGCTCGCTTGCGCGCCAACCTGCAAGCGCCCGAGAACGTTATGCGACTCACTGCGAAGCGTCTCGAGGTCGATGCGCGCCGCGAGGCGGAGGCTCGGGAGCTCGAATCGCAGGGCCGTCCCGCCGCCGCTGTTGCCGCCGCCGCCGGCGTTGGTATTGGTGGGGCCCTCGCTCGCACCGGTCGCGGCGAGCTCGCCGTCGATCGCATCTTGAAGCGCCGCGAGACTCCGGCTTCCGGCCTCGAGCCAGCGGTCCGCCAGCCCGCCGCTGACGCTCAGGACGGCCAGGCTCGAGCCGGCGGACGCGGCGTCGAAGCGCAGCGGGACGAGCGCCTCGCGAAATTCGCTGCGGGGGCCGTTGACGAAGACGATGCCCGTCGCCCCGCGATCGCGGGCGATCATCGCTTTGTGACGCAGGCTCGCATAGCGCTGGAGATGTTGGCGGCGCTCGCGCGTCCCAGCCTGCGGCAAGTCCCGCAGCACCATCACCCAGCGCCCTTTGACATCGAGGCCCGCGTATTCGTCGACCGCCGGGAGCTCGCCCCCGGCCGGCGCCACCAGCCCGTAGCCTGCGAACACGACGGGCGAGGCCTTGATCTCGCCGCTTCGCGAGAAGGCGAGGGGGCGCCAGTCGACGTCGAGAGCGGGGTTCTCGAGGGATTCGACGAGCAGGGCGTTGTCGGGTCCGAGGGCGATGCCGGCGCTGTATTCGAAACGATTCCGATAGCTCCCCGGATCACCGGCAGGCTCGAGGCCCAGCGAGCGCATCGTCGACACGACGTAGTCGGCCGCCAGCGTCTCGCCGGGGGTTCCCGTGCCGCGGCCCTCGCTGCGGGGATCCGCGAGGGCACGCACGTGCGAATCGAAATCGTAAGCCGTGATCGCGGCCGAGGTCACGGGCAGGACCAGCGCGCCCGAGGTCTGCGCCGGCGGCGTCCCGGGCGGAAGTCCGAGGGCCTTGCGGGCGGCCGCGTCGTCCCATTCGGCGCGAAAGAGCTGGCTCTGTTTGCCCGCGGTCTGGTTGCTCGTCCAGACGAGGGTGTCCCCCGACGGTGAGAAGGCGGGCAGTCCGTCGAAGCCTTCGCGGGTCGTCACGCGAACGGGCTCCGAGCGGCCCTCCGCGTCGACCAGGTAGAGCTCGAAATCAGCGAAGCCGTGGCGATTCGTCGCGAAGATCACGTAGTCGCCCGACGGGTGGAAGAAGGGCGCCCACGACATCACGCCGAGCCGTGTGAGCGCGCGCTCGTCGCTGCCGTCGACCCGCATCGAAAGGATCTCGGCGCGCGCGCCGTCCTCGCTGAAGCGCCGCCACACGATCCGGCTCCCGTCGGCGGAGAAGAAAGGCCCGCCGTCGTAGCCCGGGGTCGTCGTCAGCTGCGACACCTCGCCCCGCGCGAGATCGAGCAGGTAGAGGTCCACGAAATAGGAGGGATCCTCGACTAGCCGCTCGCGCTCGCTCGGAGAGAGGGAATCCTGATAGGCGTGTCGATTCGAGGCGAAGACGACGAGGCGCCCGTCGGGCGAGAACGAGCCCTCGGCGTCATAGCCCCGGGCCTTCGCGAGCGGGGTCAGGCGGCCGTCGCGCTCGGCGAGGAAGAGGTCGTAGTGGGGATCGAAATCCCAGCTGTAGCGGTCGGCCCGACCGGACTCCCGCTTTTCGAGCTCGAGAGCTGCCGCGAGCTCGACCTCTGGATCTTCGTGGGTCGAGGCGAAGAGGACGCGCTCGCCGTCGGGATGGAAGAACCCGCACGTCGCGCGACCCGTGCCGGGCGAGACGCGCGATGTCTCGCCGGTCGCGAGGCGCGAGCGGTAGATCTGGTAGAACGGATTGCCGGGCTCGCGCTCGCTCTGGAAGACGAGCTGGCGACCGTCGGCGCTGAAATAGGCTTCACCGGTCCGTCGGCCGGCGAAGGACAGCTGGCGGACGTCGTGGAAGAGCGGAGGTGCGGCAGCTTCCGCCACCGGCTGCTCGGCGACCGGAGTCGCGGTCTTGCAGCCGGCAGCGACGAGCGCGATCAGGACGACGCTGGCAAAGAGTGCGGCAATCCAGGTGTCGGACAGGACGACGCCAACCGACCCACCCAACCGCTGCAACCGCACCACACTTCTCCTCGCCGTTCTTCTGTTGCTCGTTCGTTGCCGGATCGCGACTCAGGTCGCGCGCCGACCTGCGCCCCACGCTAAAGCGCCAGAGCCGCCTCGAAACCGTCGCGAATCGCGCCTTCGAGGTAGCCGACGCCGGTCACGTCCCCGATCTCGCGAATCGGCACACCCGCTTCTTTGAGTCGCGCCGCGACGCTCGGGTTCGCCACGAGCCCCACCGCCAGGATCACGCTGTCCGCCGGCGCCGAGGCAAGCTGGCCCTCGGAGGGGGAGCTGCGGATCTCGTAGGCGACCTCGCGTTCGCCGATCTCGCGGACCACGGCGTTCGCCACCAGCTCGACTCCGAGCTCGCGCAGCTCGTGCAGCACCCGCCAACGCCGGGGATGCGCGAGCTCGAGCCCGAAGCGCGGCCCCTCTTCGAGCACGACCACCTGCCGCCCGCGCTCGGCGAGGAACTCGGCCAGCTCGAGGCCGACGAGACCGCCGCCCACGACGACGACCTGCTTGCCGAGGGGCATGTAGGCCTTCGAGGCCTCGCGCAGGAGCCCGGGCTTGCCGGTGATGCCCGTCGCCCGGCCGGCCCGCACGGCGAGGCGCCCGACCAGCGACAGCTTCTTCGACGCCGTGGCATCGCCTTCGCCGGTGAGCAGCGCGCGCAGGTCGTCGCCGTCGAAGACGTGCTCCCGATCGATGCCGAGGATCGCGGGCTTCTGGCGCGTGGCCCCCGCGGCGACGAGAACCTCGTCGGGGGCGAGCTTGCGGATCAGCGCCGGCGTCACCTCGGTCTCGAGCCGGATCTCGACCCCGAGCTTTCGGACCTGGGCCTCGAGCCAGTCAAGCAGGCGCTCGTTCGGCTCGTAGACGAGGGCGGCGAAGCGCAGCGTGCCGCCCAGCTGCGTCGATTTCTCGCATAACACGACGGCGTGGCCGCGCAGCCGCGCGAGCCGGGCCGCCTCGAGGCCGGAGGGACCCCCGCCGACGACGAGGATGCGCTTTCTGTCGGGGGCCAGCGTGCGTTCGGAGGCGCCGATCCGGCTCTCGCGGCCCGTCATCGGATTGACCGCACAGCGTACCGGTCGGTCGAAGAAGGGCTGGGCGACGCAGGTGTAGCAATAGATGCAGGGGCGGATGTCTTCGGGCCGGCCCTCGGCGAGCTTCTGCGGGAGCGCCGGATCCGCGAGCAGCTTGCGCGCCATTGCGATCACATCGGCCTTGCCCTCGCGGATCAAGCGATCGCCGAGCTCGGGCTCGATCCGCCCGACCGCGATGACCGGCACGCGGATCCGCGCCTTGATCCGCGCCGTCTCTTCGACGTAGCCCGCCTCCTTGTGGACGAGCGGCGCTTCCGTGAAGCCCGCGGCAGAGGTCGAGTCGGAGTAGGCCGAGACGTGGATCGCGTCGGCGCCCGCTTCGGCGGCGAGCTCGGCCGTCCGCTCGGCGTCCTCGATGGTAATGCCGCCCGGGGTGCGGAACTCGCGGCAATCGATGCGCGCCCAGACCGGGAAGTCGTGACCTGCGCGCTGCTTGGCGGCGCGGATCACTTCGCAGAGCAGCCGCGCGCGGTTCTCACGGCTTCCGCCGTACTCGTCTTCGCGGAAATTCCAGGCGGGCGAGAGGAACTCGGAGAGCAGATAGCCGTGGGCCGCGTGCAGCTCGACCGCGTCGAAGCCGGCGCGTCGGGCACGCTCTGCCGCGCCCGCGAAGGCGTCGATCAACCAGGCGATGTCGTCCTTGTCGGCAACCTTGATCTCGGGCTTGCGGGAGCCGCTGCCGGCGGCGGCCATCAGCAGCCCGATCTCTTCGCGCGACAGGTCGTTCGCCATGTCCATCGCGCCCTTGAAGCGGGGCAGCGACGGCATCAGCAGCGGCCTTCCGTCCTTGATGTCGACGCGGGCGACCTTGCCGTGGTGGACCATCTGCAGCGCGATCTTCGCTCCGTGGCGGTGGACGCGGTCGGTCAGCTCGCGCAGGCCGGGGAGGTAGTCGTCACTCGAGATCGCGAGCTGGCGGTGGGCGGTGGCGCCGCGGGGATAGGCGACGGCGCAGACTTCGGTGATGATGAGCCCGACACCACCGCGGGCGCGCTCTTCGTAGTAGGCGATGATCGGCTCGCGGGCGTGGCCGTCTTCCTCGGCGATCTCGACGCCCATCGCGGACATGGCGATGCGGTTCTTCAGTCGCAGCGTGCCGAGGGTGACGGGGGAGTTCAGGTGTTCGAACATGGGGCGGCCTCCGGCGCCGAGCATAGGCGATGATCAGAAGGCGAGGGCGATCGAGAATCGTCGCGGCCCGGGTCGCGCGAGAGAGGGATTCGAGTGGCGAAGCTGCAGGGCAAGGTGGCCTTCATTACGGGAGCGGGGCGTGGGATCGGGCGCGGGATCGCGCTCGCCTTCGCGCAGGAGGGGGCGTCGCTCGGCCTGCTCGAAATCGATGGCTCGCTGCTCGCCGAAACGGCGAAGCTGCTCGAAGGCCAGGGCGCGAAGTGCCTCTCGATCGAAGCCGACGTCGCGACGCGGGCGAGCTGTGAATCGGCGATAGAGCGTACGGCCGAGACCTTCGGCGGCCTCGACATTCTCGTCAACAATGCCGCCTGGACGCCGACGCCGGGTCTGCTGCTCGCCGATTTCGACGACGCGACCTTCGCGCGCGTTCTCGAGACCAATCTCTGGGCCACGTTCTGGTGCATGCAGGCCGCGCGCCCACATCTGCTCCGCCGCCGGAAGGGCTCGATCATCAACTTCGCGAGCGGCTCGGGAACCCGGGGCCAGGAAACCCAGGGCGCCTATGCGGCGGCGAAGGAGGGCATCCGCGGCCTGTCGCGCGTCGCCGCCCGGGAGTGGGGGCCGGACGGAATTCGCGTGAACATTATCTGTCCCTTCGCGAACTCGCCGGGCATGCTCGACTGGGCGAGGCTCGATCCGGTCGGCCACGAGGCGGCGATCCAACAGATTCCGCTGCGGCGGGTCGGCGATTGCCTGGAGGATGTCGGGCGCGTCGCGGTCTTTCTTGCGAGCGACGATTCGGCCTACGTCACGGCCCAGACCATGTGGGTCGATGGCGGATCGGGGACGACGCGTTAGGCGGAGCCGGCGGGGCCGGAGCGACGCCCGGATGTTACGAGCGAGCTCCGCGCCGAGCGATGCCCGTCGAGGCTCGCGGCCTCAGAGCCCGAGATCCGATAGCTCTGGGTGGTCGTCGGGTCGTCGGCCCTGGGGCCAGTGGAGCTTGCGCTCGAGCTCGGCAATCGCGAGATCGTTGATGCTCGCGAAGCGGAACCGCATGAGACCGTACTCGTCGAACTCCCAGTTTTCGTTGCCGTAGGACCGGAACCATTGGCCCGAATCGTCGTGCCACTCGTAGGCGAAACGGACGGCGATCCGGTTTCGGTCGTGGGCCCAGAGCTCCTTGACGAGCCGGTACTCGAGCTCGCGCTTCCATTTGTGAGCGAGGAAGGCTTCGATCGCGGCGCGGCCGATCGGAAACTCGCTGCGATTCCGCCAGCGACTGTCGGCGGTGTAGGCGAGGGCGACGCGCTTCGGGTCACGGCTGTTCCAGGCGTCCTCGGCGAGGCGGACCTTTTGGATCGCAGTTTCACGGGTGAAGGGCGGCAGCGGGGGGCGGGGGGCGTCGCTGGTCAAGGTGTCTTCTTCACGGCGACCGAAAGCTCTGCGAGCTTTCTCGCCATGTCCTCTGCCGAGGTCGCGAGCCGGCTCGACACGTCCTTGTCGATGAAGGCGATCCGGCCGTCCTTCCCGATGTAGAAGGTCCAGCGATTCGAATAGCCACTCGGGGAGAGCACCCCGTACGCCTCGGCGATCTTCTTCGTCGGGTCGGAGAGGATCGGGAATCTGGCGTCGTGAGCCTTTGCAAAGGCCTTGTTGCCCTTCTCGCCCTCGACCGGATCTACGCTGGCCATGAAGTAGGTCACGTCGTACTTCTCGATCAGGTGGCCGTCGTCCGCCAGCGATTTGCATTCGATGGTACAGCCGGATGTAAAGGCCATCGGGAACCAGGCGAGGACGACCGCCTGGCGATCCTTGAAATCGGCGAGCTGGTAGGTCTTGCCGTCCGACCCCTGGAGCGCGAAATCGGGGGCGGGGTCGCCCACTGCGAGGTCCTTCGCGAAGGCGGAGCCGGCGGCGAGCACCGTGCAAATGGCGATCATTGCGATTGCTGCGAACGTTTTCCTCGAGCTCGTGGACATCGGGTCTCCTCAGGGACGTGCGTCGGCGCGCAAAGTCAACCAGGCACCCGGAATCTAGCCGCAGGCGAGCGCTGCGGCGCTCAGGCCGGCGACACGCGGACGGAGATGCCGTTCAGGACGCTCGTGCCCGAAGGCCCGTCGACTTCCGCATCGTCGACTACGAGGTTGGCGTTGACGCCGGGCCGCTTCGCCGCGACCGAGAGCTTCACCCCGGGCAGGTCGTGGCCCCAGCCGTGGGCCAGGCTGACGACGCCGGGCGCCACCCGCTCGCTGACCTCGACGGGCACGACGACACTCGCGATCCGGCTCTCGACCCGTGCGCGCCCGCCGTTTCGCAGGCCGATGCGCGCCGCGTCGACCGGTGAGACCTCGAGCGTGCAGCGGTCCCGGCCCTTCACCATGCTCGGCAGGTTGTGGAGCCAGGAGTTCATCGAGCGGATCTCGCGGCGGCCGATCAGCGAGAGGGACGGGTCGGGGCCGGCGGCGATCCAGGCGTCGAGGCGCGGCAGATCGGCGAGGATGCGCTCGGGGGCGAGCTCGATGCGGCCGCTCGGGGTGCGCAGGGATTCGGGCAGCGAGGGCGAGAGTCGGCCGAGCTCGAGGCCGTGGACCTCGCTCTGCACGGTCTCGAGGGAGACCCCGCCCGCGGCGAGGCCGAAGCCGTCGCCGTAATGACCGAGCCGGAGCAGAAGATCGATCAGTCGGCGCGGGCCCGGTGTGGCGCCCAGCTGTGCCACGATTTCGTCGACTTCGAGCTTGCCCGCGAAAGGGCTCCGCTCGAGCAGCGCCGGCACGAGCTGGCGGACGACGAGGCCGTCGACCTGCTCGTCGGACAGGGCGCCGAGCCCCATCAATCGTTTCGCGAGACCCAGCAGCGTGCGCCAGATCGGCTGCATACCGGGCTCGACGTCGAGGGCGGCGGGCGACCATTTCGCGACGTCGTTGACGGCGAAATGCAGCAGCGCCACGTCGTAGTTCTCGTTCTCGAGCACCGAGGTCGGCGGGATGATGAGATCCGCATGGCGCGTCGACTCGTTGATGTAGTAGTCGAAGGCCAGCATGAACTCGAGCCGCTCGAGGGCACCGATGATGCGGGCCGAGTTCGGCGCCGAGACGACGGGATTGCCGGCGATCAGGACGAGGGCCCGGATGCGGTCGTCGCGGGTCGACTCGATCTCCTCGGCGAAGGCCGCCATCGGCCATTCGCCGAGGATCTCGTCATGGCCCCCGATGGGGCTCTTGATCCGGCCGAACTCGACGGCCTGTCCCGGCTTCGGTCCGACGAACGCGAGGCTCACGGCGGGCTTGGGAAACAGCACGCCGCCCTCGCGGTCGAGATTGCCCGTCACGATGTTGAGCAGATCGATGGCCCAGTGGGCGAGGGTGCCGAAACGCTGGACGCTGGCGCCCATGCGGCCGTAGGCGGCGGCGTGGCGGGCGCTCGCGAACGCCCGCGCGACCTGGCGGATCGTCTCGGGCTCGAGTCCGCAGACCCCGGCGACCGACTCCGGCGTGTAGCGGGCCACGCATTTGCGCACGCGGGGGAGATCGTTCACGAGGTCGCGGCAGGCGGCGAGGTCGACACGCTCTTCTTCAAATAACACCTGCAGCATGGCCAACACGAACGCCGCATCGCCGCCGGGCCGGATCGGGAGATGGAGATCGGCCACCTCCGCCGTCTCGCTCCGGCGCGGATCGACGACGACGAGCTGGCCTCCGCGTGAGCGCAGGGCGCGCAGCCGCTTCTTGATGCCGGGGGCCGTCATCAGGCTGCCGTTCGAGACGAGCGGATTCGCGCCGAGGATCAGGAGATATTCGCAGCGGGCGAGGTCCGGAACGGGGGTGTGGAGGAAGCCGCCGTACATCAGACCCGCCTGTACCCAGCGCGGCCAGGTATCGAGGGAGCCCGCGGAGAACTGGCTGCGGGTCGGGATCGCGCGCTGAAGCACGTTCCAATAGAGCAGCGACTGGGCGTCGTGGACCGTCGGGTTGCCGCGGTAGAGGGCGATCGCGTCGTTGCCGGCGGCGTCGCGGATCGCGACGAGGCGCTCGGCGGCGAGGTCGAGGGCTTCCTCCCAACCGATCGGGACGAAGCCCGCTTCGGTGCGGCGCATCGGCGTCTTCAGGCGATCGGGGTCGGCCTGGATCTCGCCGAGGGCGTGGGCCTTGGGGCAGATATGGCCGCGCGAGAACGG
>JANNQH010000968.1:0-3933 GCA_031400655.1 Deltaproteobacteria bacterium
ACGCTCTACCGCGAGAAGCTCGTGGTCGGCGGCCGCTTGACCCGCGAAGAGGTGGACCGGATCGAGCAGCATCGCCAGGATGCGCTCAAGCAGGCCCTCGAAGGCATCCAGACCCGGCCGCCCGGACCCGACGAGCCCTACGAGACCCGCGGCCCCTGGTTCGGGTTCTCGCGCACGCGCCCGGCGCAGGATCCCGTGACCGCCGTGCCGATCGAACGGCTGGCGCAGATCGCGGCGGGGATTGGGCGGGTGCCGGGCTATTTCAACGTCCACCCGAAGCTGCAGACGATCCTCGACCAGCGCCGCAAGGCCGTGGCCGAAGGGGTCGGCGTCGATTGGGGTCTCGGCGAAGCGCTCGCGTTCGGCTCGCTCCTGCTCGAGGGGTCGCCGGTTCGGCTGTCGGGTCAGGACAGCTCTCGCGGCACGTTCTCCCATCGCCACGCCGTGCTCGTCGACCAGGACTCGGGTGAGGAATACGCCCCCCTCGACCACATCGCCGACAACCAGGCGCGCTTCGAGGTCTACGACAGTCTCCTCTCCGAGGCCGCCGTGCTGGGCTTCGAATACGGTTATTCCGTCGCGGATCCCTCGACGCTCGTGCTCTGGGAGGCGCAGTTCGGCGACTTCGTGAACGGTGCCCAGGTCATCCTCGACCAGTTCATCACCTCCGCCCACGTGAAATGGGGCCGCATGAGCGGCCTCGTGATGCTGCTGCCGCATGGCTACGAAGGGCAGGGCCCCGAGCACTCCAGTGCCCGCATCGAGCGCTTTCTGCAGGTCTGTGCCGAGGACAATCTCCAGATCGTGAACTGCACGACGCCGGGACAGTACTTCCACGTGCTGCGCCGCCAGATGCGCCGACCCTACCGCGCGCCGCTCGTCATCTTTACCCCGAAGAGTCTGCTGCGACATCCCAAGGCGGCCTCCCGCATCGACGAGCTCACGCAGGGCAGCTTCGAGCACGTGATCGATGATCCGATCGCGGCGGCCAGCGCGAATCAGGTCCAGCGCGTGCTCGTCTGCTCCGGCAAGGTCTACTACGACCTGAAGGAAGAGCGCGCGAAGCGCTATGCCGGCGTCGAGCACGAGATTGCGATCGTGCGCGTCGAGCAGATCTACCCCTGGCCCGAGGCGCGGCTCTCCGAGATCTTCGCCCGTTATGCGTCGGCGAAGAGCCGCATCTGGGTCCAGGAGGAGCCCCGCAACATGGGGGCCTGGACCTTCGTGCGCGACCGCATCCAGGCGATCCTGGGCGACAAGCAGAAGCTCGACTACGCGGGGCGCGCCGAGTCCGCGAGCCCGGCGGTCGGATCGCCGAGGATCCACCGGGCGCAGCTCCAGGCGTTTCTCGACGAGGCGTTCGGCGAAGACTGACCGTCTGCATAGTCTAAGGTGCGGTACGTCTCACAAGTCGCGGCCGGCGCGGCGCACGGGACGCGAATGGCTCGCCCTTCTGACGAACGATTCGGCACAACGGATTGGTTTGGCTTTGGCGGTCGCTCTGCGGTGGCGAGCGATGGCTCCGCTTTACTTCGCATCCCGTGCGCCGCGCCGGCCGCTCGTGCTGAGGCGAATCGCAATTTGGACTGCGCGGTCTCGTGGGGATTGCGATTGCCTCGCCGGTCGCGACTTGTGGGACTGCTCGAGTGGCGACCTCTCGTCTCGCCATGCCACCTTGACGCCCTCCGCGCTGCGTCCGAGACTCCGGCTGCTCGCGATCCTCGCCGCCCTCTTCGGCGCCCGGTCGCGGGCTTCTGGAGGCGAGCATGGATCTCAGTTACGGCAGTGGAATCGAGGCGTTCCGGAGCGAAGTGAAGGCTTTTCTCAAGGCCAGCTGGCCGCTGAAGGGCGACGCGGCGAAGGGCTCTCGGGAAGAGCAGGTCCGCCGCTTCCGCGAGCTCGCCATCTCCCAGGGCTACCTCGCCCGCTCGATCCCGAAGAAGTACGGCGGCTCCGAGCAGGCGCCCGATCCGCTCCGCGGCCAGGTGATCCAGGAGGAGTTCGGGATGGCCGGGGCGCCGATGGAGGCGCGCGGCATCGGCACGATGATGCTGGTCCCGACGCTGCTCGACCGCGGCGAAGAATGGCAGAAGGAGAAGTTCGTCCGGGCGACCGTGATGGGCGAGATCGCCTGGTGCCAGGGCTACAGCGAGCCCGGCTCGGGCAGCGATCTCGCGAGCTTGAAGACGCGCGGCGAGCTCGTCGGCGACGAGTGGGTCATCAACGGCCAGAAGATCTGGACGAGCTCGGCGCACGAAGCGGACTTCATGTTCTGTCTTGTGCGGACGGAGCCCGAGGCGAAGAAGCACGCGGGCATCTCGTATCTGCTGATCGACATGAAGCAGCCGGGCATCGACGTGCGGCCGCTGCGTGAGATGACGGGCGGGGCGATGTTCAACGAGGTCTTCTTCAACGACGTGAAGACCCCGAAGAATTGGATCGTCGGCAAGCGCGGTGAGGGTTGGCTCGTCTCGCGGACCACGCTCAAGCACGAGCGCAACTCGATCGGGGCGGTCGGTCAGACGCTCGCGCTCTTCGATTCGCTCGTCGCGCTCGCCAAGCGCCGCAAGATCGACGGCAAGCCTGCGATCGAAGATCCCGCGATCCGCCGGAGTCTCATCGAGGTCGAGGGCTACATCCGGGCGCACCAGTACTCGGGCTTTCTCCAGATGACGAAGGATCTGAAGGGCGAGAGCGCCGGCGTCATGAGCCTCATGAACAAGATCCATTCGACCCATATCGGCCACCGCGTCGCGAAGCTCTCGATGGAGCTTCTCGGCGACGACGGGATCGTGGCGGCCGGAGAGCGCAACATGATGGGCGGCGACATCCAAGCGGAGTCGACCTGGACCAACTATTTCATGCAGACGGTGGGCATCGCGATTGCGGGGGGCACGGCCAACGTCCAGCGCAACGTGATCGCCGAGCGCGGTCTCGGGCTGCCCCGCGACGCGGCCGCCGATCGGAGCAAGTAGACATGGATTTCGATCTTTCCGACGAGCAGCGGATGCTGCAGCAGACGGTGTCCCAGTTCCTCGATAACGAGTGTCCGATGTCGAAGCTGCGTCAGCTCTTCGACGACGAAGTCGGCTTCGACGCCGTCCTCTGGAAGGGCCTCGCCGAGCTCGGCGTCGCGGGCATTCATCTGCCCGACGAGTACGGCGGCAGCGAGCTCGAGATCCTCGATCTTGCGGTCGTCGCCGAGACGCTCGGTGCTCACGCGGCGCCCGTCCCGTTCCTCTCGCATTGGCTCGCGAGCCTCGCGATCTCGCTGGCCGGCTCGGCCGATCAAAAGAAACGGCTCCTGCCCGCGCTGGCGAGCGGCGAGAAGATCGCGACGATCGCTTTTTCCGAGGCCGACGAGGTCTGGTTGCCCGAGCAGTGGACGCTCGCGGCGGGTGCGACCCTTCGCGGAGCGAAGGAACGCGTCGAAGCGGCGGAGCAAGCGGATCTTTTCGTGGTCGGGCTCGCCGGCGGGAAGCTCGCTGTCGTCGACCGGAGCGCCAAGGGCATCGAGGTCCAGCGCATCGACTCGGCGGATCGGACGCGGCGCCTCGGCCGGGTTCATTTCGACGACACGCCGGTCGAAATCCTCGCTGCGGCGGGCATCGAAGCGGCGCAGCGCGTGTGCGATGTCGGACTCGTGCTGTTGGCGGCCGATGCCTTCGGTGGCGCCGAGAAGCTCGTTTCGGCGAGCGTCGCCTACGCCAAGACCCGCGAGCAATTCGGCGTCATCATCGGCCAATTCCAGGCGCTGAAGCACCAGCTCGCCGAGATGGCCCTCGAGATCGAACCGGCCCGCGCACTCTACTGGTACGCGGCCCACGCCCAGGACCACGTCCCCGCCGAGGCCTCGCGCATCGCCTCGATCGCGAAGAGCCACATCAGCGAGCGCTTCCAGCAGGTCGCCCGCGACGCGACCGAGGTCCACGG
>JANNQH010000969.1:0-3964 GCA_031400655.1 Deltaproteobacteria bacterium
TCGAGCCGGGCCTCGTCTCGAGCGAATACGGCGCCACGTCCCTTGCCCGGCTCGCGGGACGCGAATCCGGCGCCTACACCGCCTTCAACGCCGGGCTCCGGGCGGCGCTCTCGCGAAGCTTCGAGGGTCAGATTCCCGGAACGTCGACTCCAGAGGACGTCGCGAACGCCTGCCTCGAGGCCGCGACCGCGGAGCCCGCGCCGACCCGGGTCGTCGTCGGCGCGATGGCGGAGGAGCTGATTCGACTGCGCAGCGCGCTCGGAGATCTCGGTTGGGACGGAATGCTCGAGACGATGTACCCGCGCCCCGAGCCGGAGGGCGTTTCGAACGCCAGGCCGAAATCAGCGTCGCGCTAGGGCTTCGCGCCCCGCTGCGAGCCACGCAGAGCGGGACCAGATGTCGTGATTCTCGCCCCAGAGATCGCTGTCCGCCGAGCCCTCACCCCGCCACTCGACGAGATTGAGAACGGCGTAGATGTCGTTCCCGGCATCGACGGCCTGACGGTTGGCGCAGCGCCCGTCGTAGCGCGCCCGCCGGCCGAGAGCGTCCTGTAGATCAAGATGAATCCGGGTCGGATGATTTCCATCCCACTCGGTCCTTCGCTCGCCGACGACGATCCGCGCAGCGCGACCATCGCGCAGCAGGTAGCCGCTCGTGATGCGCTCGACGCCGTGGGCATCGGGATTTACATAGGCGAAGAACGCATCGCCCGCGCGCGAGGTGCCGTGGGCGTTGCCGAGGCGAAGATCGCTCCGCATCTCGCGCGGCCCCCAGGAGCGATCGCGCACGCTCCCGCAATCGACCGGGAATTCCCGCTCTCCGATCCGAACGCGGCCCGACACGCGCCCGGGCTGCTCGAAGTGACCCGCGAACATGCCCGGCGACTCTTCCGGCGCGACCGGGTTCGGCTCCATGCGGGCGTCGAACACGACGTCGACGTCGATCCGCGCACTTTGGTGCACGATGCGGTAGCGCGTGAGCGGCCTCTCGCAGGTCAGCCGGAATCCTCGCGTGAGAGCGAGATCGCGCAGATTGCCGAAGCCCTCGAACTTCTCGGTCCAGCCGTCGTAGGCGAGCACGTCCCCGGTCCCGCGCCAGGCGTGCACTGCGCCGCCCTGCTCGCCCGCATTCGGCCGGAACCAGATCCGCGCGTAGACGCTGAGGCTCTGCTCGGGAATCCAGAACGGAAACCAGACGGTCTCGAGCCAGCGCGGATCGGTGCTGGTCGGGCGATGAAAATCATCGTCCGCGGGCGAAACGGAGAGCTCGGGATCCTGTCCGACGATCATGCTGAGACGAGCCTCTGTGGAAAGCGTTCGAGGAGGTCACCGAGTCGCGTCGCTTCCGTTCGCGCCCGGCGCTGGAGCTCGAGGGCGAAATATCGGGCGAGCTCTCGTTCACGGGCGGGATCGGAGACGAGCCCGTCGCCCCCACCCGGTCCGGTCCGTGTCGGGTCCGCCTCCGGTTTCGCCTCCGCAGCCGAACGCGCTCCGCCCGGCGCGAGATCCGGCCGCTCGATCCCAACGACGTCGCAGAGGCAGAGCGCGAGAGCGCGCAACAAGAGAAGCTCGAAGCGGGCGAGCGGCTCCCGCTCCGCCGCGGCGAGCGGGCGCCGCAGGCCGAGGGCGATCAGCGAGGTATTGCGAGCGAGAATGAAGACCCGGTACCAGGCAATCCCCGCGAGATCGACCGGCGCGCCGCCCGCCGCTTCGTACTCCGCATAGCGGATCGCGAGCGGTCCGATCGGCGTCGCCATGTCCCGCACGGCGATCGCGGCGAGATCCTCCATCGGATCGCCCCAGTGCGCGACCTCCCAGTCGAGGATCGCGGTGACGGCGCCCTCGCGGTAGAGGAAGTTGCCGGGGCCCATATCGCTGTGGATCAGGCTGGTGCGCGACGCGCGCGGCGGATAACGCTCTAGCCAGGCCGCGGCAAAACGCTGGAGCGGGAGCGCATCGGCAGCCAGGGTTCGGAGCAGACCGGCGAGCTGAACGAGCTGGAGTCCCGCGTGCTTATCCACGGCGCCCGGCTGGCCCAGCTGGTCGATCGCGAGTCGACGGGGATCGAGGGCATGGAGCGCCGCAGTGAGCCGCATCAGATCCCGCGCCGTCGGCTCCCGCTCGGCCTCGCGGTCGACATGGGGAAAATCGCTGCGGCCCACAACGCGCGCGAGGAGGATCGCCCCCAGCGCCGGGCTCGCCGCATGAACCTCCGGCACCGGAATCGCTGTCGCCGCCAGTGCCCGCAGTACGCCCGCATCCCGCCCGGAGCCTCCGGATCCGCTCGCGTTGTCCCGCAGACAGAAGAGCTCGAGCTTTCCCCGTGCAGTCTCGACGTCGACGGCGTACGCCTGGCGACTTGCCCCCTCTCCAGCTCGCTTCGCCGAGAGAATGCGGCCCGCGACGGCGGACTCGATCCACGAGACCAGCTCTGCCGGCATCGCGCCCGTCATGCTATGGGATTCTCGTGGCCGCACCGGCTCTGCATCGAATACTCGCCCCTCTCCGGCCCGACCCACCGACCGAGGACACCATGGATCGCCGCTACTCCCTCGCCGAGATCAACGACCGCTTTGCGATCGCCGACCTCTACGACCGTCAGCTCGCCGCCGCCGAAGCCTGGGACTTCGCGGCCTACGATACAACCTTCACGGCCGATGCCGAGATCGATCTGCGTGATTTCGGGGTCCCGGTGCAGCGCTATCCGGCCTACCGCGATTGGCTCGCCAGCCTGCGCTCTTCGATGCCCCAGGCCCAACGGATCGCGGGTGGCCTCCGGCTCGAGCTCACCGGCGACCTGGCGACCACCCGTGTCCCCGTCGTCTGTTATGTCACGATCGAACGCGACGGCGTTCGCGCCCTCACGACGACCGGCATCTTCTACAACGACCGCCTCGAGCGTACGCGCGACGGCTGGCGCATCATCGCGCGCCGCGAGGAACGGAGCTGGCACGGGGCCTGAGGCCGGGCGCGGTACGTCGAGATCAGAAATCCTTCCCGACCGCCTGCTTGAATCGTTCGAGCTCGCGCAGCCGCTTGTCGACCCCGCTCCAGGCCTTTCCTTCCTCGCGCACACCCGTCTCCTCGGGGCCGAGCTCGGCCCAGGGCGCCGTGACCCAGAAGCGATCGGCGCCGAAGCCCTTCCACCATTTTGCGTACTCGACGCACTCCTCGAGGCTATGCGGCGGCTTGCGTCCGTCCTTCGGCTTCGGGAAGCGCGCGTCCTCGAAGTAGATGGCACCCTCGATTCCGATCTCGACGGGGTCGCGACCGGCCGCGCGCGCCGACTGCTCGATGAGCGCGCGGTCTTCGCGAACCTGCGACTCGCTGAAATAGGGGTAGTAGGGAAACCAGCCGTCGCCGAGCCGACCGCAGCGCCGCAGCACGACCTTCGATTGCCCGCCCACCCAGAGCGGAATTCGCTTGCGGGTCGGTAGCGGGTTGATGCCGGCCGCCGTCACGGTGTGGTGGTGGCCGTGATAGGTCACGAGCTCCTTGCTCCAGAGCTCGCGCATCAAGACGAACTGTTCTTCCATGATCTTGCCGCGCTTCTTGAAGTCGACGTTCAGCGCCTCGTACTCGACGTCGTTCCAGCCGGCGGCGATCACGAAGCGGATCCGCCCGCCGGACAGGATGTCGGCCTCGGCGGCCTGCTTGGCCAGCAGCGCCGTCTGGCGCTGGGGGCTGATCAGGATGCCGGTGCAGAGCTCGAGGGTCCGCGTCAGCGCGGCGAGGTAGCCGAAGAGGACGAGGGGCTCGTGCCAGACCATGTGGTGGTCGTAGAGCGGCGGATGGCCGTGGAAGGGCTTCCAATCGGGGCGCACGCTCGTATCGGCGCCGAGCACGTGGTCGCCGATCGTCACGTAGCCGTAGCCCAGGTCTTCGATGCCTGCGAGAAACTCGAC
The DNA here is from genome assembly GCA_031400655.1 of Deltaproteobacteria bacterium. Classification (GTDB taxonomy): domain Bacteria; phylum Myxococcota_A; class UBA9160; order UBA9160; family UBA4427; genus UBA4427. The sequence goes on from JANNQH010000969.1 coordinate 3,905, forward strand.
GAGGGCGCCCTGATCCGTCCCGATCAGGTGTTCGGGGAGATTCGTTCCGAGCTTGACCAC